>JBHIDN010000210.1:0-3641 GCA_046760125.1 Anaerolineae bacterium | reverse complement strand
ATCGCCTCCTTGATGGTAGGCATCCACCAGGGGGGCACCCGGCCTCCCCCCAGGGCCTCTATCACCGCCCCATCGGCGCGCCGCTCTATCGCCTGGCGTAGGAACCTCTCATCCAACCCCACCGCTAACTTGACGAGGGGGACGTCGGGGGCCAACCTCTGGCAAGGGATATGTTCCCTTTTCACTCTTTTGCCGATGACCACTCGTTCCCCATCCACCCGGCCCAAGGGGCCCCAGGAAGGAGATTGAAAGGTATCCAGGGCTTGGGTATGGCCCTTGGTTACGTAACGGGCAGCGTGTACCTCGTCGTTCATAACCACCAGGGCTCCGAGATTTCGCGCCTCGGACGAGGCGGCGACTCGGACGGCGGCCTTGAGGTTGGCTATCCCGTCATAGCCCATCTGGGAGGCGGTGCGCATCGCTCCGGTGAGGACGATGGGTTTCTCGGTATCGACCACTAGGTCCAAAAGGTAGGCTGTCTCCTCCATAACGTCCGTTCCATGGGTGATGACTACACCCATCACCTCGTCAGCGGTCACTAGATCTTTCACCCTCTGGGATAGTTTGAAGATGAGGTCTATGGTCATGTGGGCGCTGGGGAGGTTAGAGAACTCCTCCGTCTCTAGGGGGGCGATGTCAGGGGGCAGGAGGCTCTTCAGATCCTCGGCGGTCAAGGCGGGGACTGCACCAGCGCCTCTCTTCTCTTTCATAGCGATGGTGCCACCGGTGGTCAAGATCTTGACGACCCCCATACTATTCCTCCCTAAAAGCGGATTAGGTTTCTACATCCTCTAGCCGCAAGGAGATGACTTGGGAGGCGCTATCCTCCCCCAGGGAGAGACCGTAGATGGTGTCCGCGGCTTCGATGGTGTACCGGTTGTGGGTGATGACCACGATCTGGGTGGCTTGGGCCAGGGCTTTGAGGGAGTCCCGAAAGCGGCCGATGTTGATCTCGTCCAGGGTGGCATCCACCTCGTCCAAAAAGCAGAAGGGGGTGGCGGTGGCTTTCAAGATAGCGAAGACGAGAGCCACACCGGTGAGGGCCCTCTCTCCACCGGAGAGGAGGTCGATGCTCTGTCTCCTCTTTCCTGGGGGCTGGGCAACGATCTCCACCCCCGTCTGGGATGGGTTTTGGGGGTCGGTGAGAAGCAACTTTCCCCGGCCTCCATTGAAAAGGGTGGTGAAGTAGTTGCTGAATTCTTTGGCTATGGCAGAGAAGGTCTCTTGGAACTGTTCCTCCATGAGGCGGTTCAATTCGGCGATCATCTGGCGTAGAGATCGACTGGCTTTCTCTAGGTCTTCCGCCTGGGAAGTGAGGAAATGGTGGCGGCTCTTGATCTTCTCGTACTCGGCTGGCGCCTCTAGATTCACGGGGCCTATCCTACGGAGCCTCCGCTTCAGCCTCCTTATCTTCTTCTCTAGCCCCTGAGGTATCTGGGAGATAGAGGGTAGGGAAACCAAGCGAGCATCCATATCTAGGGCTAGTTGCTTGGGTAAGGGTGCCACGAGGAGATCTTCTAGGTCGGTCTCGATCTCTCCTTGCAAAGCGGCGAGCCTATCTTTCCATCTCTCCACCTCTGATACGGCTTGGCTATGCTCCACCTCACACCGGTGGAGATCATCGCGGAGATGGGCCTCCTCCCTCTCCTGGCGGCGTAGTTTTCTCTCCAGGGAGGTCAACTCTTCCTCCGCTGGTTCGATGAGCTCTTGAAGAGTAGTTAAACGAGTTGACAACTCCTGGGCTCGCGCCTCTAGCGCCTCGACCTCCTCGGTTAGGGTTTCGATCTCTTGGGCGAGTTCCCTCTTTCGGGCTTCCTTGGCCCCTATCTGGGCCTCCAGTTGTTCCAGGTTCTCCTTCCTCTCCTTGAGCAGCGCTAGATGGGCCCTCGATTCTTCCCCTTCGGCTCCCCAGGTGGCCATTTGTTCCTGGAGCCTCGCCAGTGCCGCCAGGGTGTCCTTCTCCTGGGCCTCTGCTTGTTCGACTTGAAGCGAGAGGTCGGCGAGGGAAGCCCTGGTCTGCTCTAACTCCTCTCCCGCTTTGGTCTCGATGGTTTGCCGCCATTCCACCTCTTGGAGAAACCTCTCCAAACGGTTCTTGTGTTCCGAGAGATCCTCTTCCTTGGCTCCTAGGCGCTCTTCCAGTTCCTGCGCTCTCTTCTCCAGGGTTCGCATCTCCGATAGTAGCCTATCGTGTCGCTCTTTCTCCTTTCTCAGTTGCTCTTGGATATGTGGCTTCTCCTCTTCAAGGGAGGTCATCTCCCGCTCCAGCGCCCGTTCGAGCCCCTCGAACTGGGAGGCACCGGAGACGAGGGCTCCTTGGGGGGTTAAGAGTTCGCCCTCCACGGTCACGAACTGGAAACCGGTTGCATCTTCCTGATGAAGTCTCCTGGCGGTGGCTAGATCTTCAACGACGAGGGTATAGCCCAGAAGGGCCTGAAGGAGATGGCGGAAGCGCTGCGCGCTCTTTACCTGGTCGGAGGCTAGGCCCAGGATGCCCGGTCCGCGGGGAGGGGGGGGCGTCTGAGAGCCTTTTATGCTATCCAGGGGGAAAATGATGGGCCGATCCTCCATGAGCCTCTCCGCATCCTTCCAACTACGAACCACTAGGCCTTCCCTAAGCGGTCCCAGGGCCGCTCGAAGGGCGGCTTCTAGGGGAGGAGGCACCTCGATGAGGCTGGCCAGGGTGCCCAGGACGCCTTCCTGGCCGATCGCTTTGGTCTCAGGCTGCCTGGAGAAACCTCGCCGCATCTTGCCCAAAACCTGGTAGCGAGCCTCCACCTCTTCTCCCTGGGCCTGGAGCCTGTTTTGCCGCAGAAGAGAGGCCTCGAGAGCGGCCTCTTGTCGCTCTCGCTCCTGAGCGAGAGCCCCCCTCTCCACCTCTAGGGTTCGCTTTTCCCTCTCCAGTTGGGCCACTATCTCCTCTAGGTGGGATATTTGAAGGCGGAGAGCGGTTAAAGCCTCCCTCTCTTCATTCCTCTCCTTTAGGAGGTCCCTCTCCCTCTCCCGGATTTGAGAGAGTTGGCTGCGGAGTTCGGCGGAGCGGGTAGCCAACTGGAAGGCCAACTCCTGGGCCTGGGAGAGTCGCTCTTGAAGGGAAAGGCCGGAGAATAGTGGCTCCTGATCTAGTTCTTGAACGCTTAGCCGCTGGTTCTCGCTTCTACGTGTGAGCGAGGCCACCTCCTCATCGATCTCCTCCTCTTGTCTCTTGAGGAGACGGAGCCTTTCCTGGCTCACAGCCAACCCCCTGAGGAGACCTTCCTGTTCCTGGCGGAGGGCGTCTCTCTCCTTTCGCCAGTGGGCCAAACTCTGGGCGAGTTCCTCCTGTCGGGAGTCGCTGACTTCGAGTTCCTGGGTCAATCGTTGGAGTCTATCCCGGAGCCCCGCGAGGGCCTCTCTTTTTTCCTTCTCCAACCTCTTCGCCTCTTGGAAGGCGGCGCTCTGGCGTTGCCACTGATAGCCGTACCAGACCTTGAGGTTCTCTTCCAGTTCGTGGGAGGCGATGTTGTATTCCGCGGCTCTCTCCGCCTGCCGGTGGAGGCTCTCTAGGTGGGGGGTGATCTCGGCGATGATGTCGTTGACCCGCCGGAGGTTCTCCTCCGTGGCCTCCAGTTTCCGCAGAGCACTGTCCCGTTTGCTTTGGT
>JBHIDN010000209.1:0-3727 GCA_046760125.1 Anaerolineae bacterium | reverse complement strand
TGCCTATCACCCAGGAGCCAGCGGCGATATGGATAACTTTGCGGGTGAACTCCGTTGGCCACCCTCGCCAAGCCCTCACCACCTCCGCCAAACCTATGAGGCCGAAAGCGAAAACGTAAGAGAGGACCAAGCCCAATATGTCCCGTCCTGACACGCTAACCCTCCCGCACGAGAATCACTGCCGTGCCCGGAAGAACAAGAGCGCACAACAGGAAGAGCAACCCTCACCCGGAGTCCGGCGACGAGCCTTATCGCAGCCACTGCGCCGAAACTGAAGGCGAGGCTTACTGTGCGCAGAGCAACCAGGTTGACTATGGTGCTCTCCCTGAGCCAAGCCTCCTCAGGAGACTCCAGATATATTGATCGGCCTGCACCACAAAGACGCCAAAAACAACAACCACTAGACCTACAACCATTCTAAGCGTCAGTTCCTCCCCCAGAAAGAGCCAGGCCCAGAGGGCTATCTGCAGGGGCATGGTATTGGCCACCATAGCCTGCTCAAAGGCCTTGAGATGTTTCAGGGCATGATTCCAGAGCACATAGGCGAAGGCCGTGTTGACCACAGCCAGCCACAGGAGGATCGCTATGCCACTTACGGTCAATCGAGGCAGGGGTTCAAAGGCTGCGGGCAGGAAGAGGAGCCCACCTCCTATCCCCAGGCTGATGATGGTCAACCATAAAGGGCCGGGGACACCTTCCCGGGAGAGGTCTCGAACGAGTATCATCTGATAGGCGAAGGAGAGCGCCGCCCCTAGGGCGATGATGATTCCCATAGCCTGCCCCATGGCCACATCAAGGGGAAAGAAGACGTAGGCCCCGACCAAGGCCAAACCTATCCCTCCAGCCTGGAGGAGTGAGGGGCGCTCGCGGAGATGGAGCACCCCCAAGACCGCTACCAGAAGAGGTATCAGGCCCTGTATAAAGGAGGCCGTCACCGCAGGGATGATGGTGAGCGATAGGAAGAGGAAACCATTACCCAGAGTATATGCTGCGATGCCCACCCCCACCAACTTGGCCCATCTGCGGAGGCCCAAATTTTGGGGCAGCCCCCGCCTCCTCAGCGCCAGGGCGAAGGCCAGAAGGACCAAGAAGCCCCCGAAATAGCGCAGCCCGGCGAAGAGGAAAGGGGGCAACTCCCCCAGGCCCCACTTGATGAAGACGAAGGAGGATGACCAGAGGATGGTGACTAAGGTGGCTTCCGCTAAAGCGAGGAGATGCGGGCTGATCATGTCTTCACTCTGACGTAGCGTTGCTCCTTGTAAGACGTATGCTCCCCGTCGGAGGCGAGCTCCGACCTACTTCCTCGACTATTCACCGCTCACGAGTGATGCCATAGAGGGCACTAGTGCGATTCTTCCCGCTACTATACCATAACCGGCCTCAAACCTCTATCCCTGAGAATGAAAAAGCGGCCTCGCTATGGAAGCCGCTCTTCCGCACTCTCTACCTGATGCCTATCTTCCCGGTTCCAGAATCCGCACCTCGCAACTGCAAAGTCGCTTGAATTTCTCCGCGTCGGCTCGGGAGCCCACGATCTCCCCGTAATGCATGGGGATGGCCACTTGGGGGTTGATCCTCTCCGCGGCCTGGGCTGCCTCCTCAGCGGTCATGGTGTAGGTCCCACCCACGGGGAGAAGGGCTATGTCGGCCTTGATCTCGTCCATCTCCGGGATCAAATCCGTATCCCCAGCATGGTAGATACGGCTCCCGCCCATCTCGATTATGAACCCCACCCAACCAGCCGCCTTAGGATGATTGGGCTTATCGGTGTTATAGGCGGGCACGGCCTCGATAGTCACCCTGTCTATCTTTAGGCTATCCCCAGGCTTCAGGACGCGCACGTCGCCCCTGAACTTACCAGCGCAGTCGGCCACAGTGATGATCACCGTCCCCTCTTTTTGCAACCTAGCCACATCTTGGGGTGAACAGTGGTCATAGTGGGAGTGGGTGACTAAGATTATGTCTGCCGACTCAGCCCTGCCCAGTTTCCAAGGGTCGATATAGACCACCTTATCATCCTCGATCTTGAAACTGGCGTGTCCTAACCAACTGATCTTCTCTATCATCCAACCACCTCAACTCAAGGACTAGAAATTACACCTGAACGTTATGTTGAACTGATGGCCTCCGCGCCACGTCTTATACCTGAAGTCCTCTCTTACGGACAAAGCGGGAGCGCCAGGCTCACAACTCTCCTTAATGGTTAAATAATATCTGACGTCTGGCCCCAGCCCCCCTTCTTCGCCAGCGTATCTGTCGAATTTGAACTCACCGGGCTGCCACTCGCGGGCCGCGCCTCCACTGATCACACATTCGGTTGGAGGAACAGCCGTCTGAAATTCAAGATAGACACCAATGCCATTGAGTCTATTGCCCGCTGCATCCTCGATATAGCCTTGTATGACGGCGGAAGGTTGCCCCTCCCCTGGCTTACCGGCCATTGCCTTTTCCCTACTGCCCTCCACGTAGGAGCAGGGTTTCACCTCCGGCGTGGGGGTGTTTGTAGGGGTAGCGGTAGGCGGTGGTGGAGATGTGGGAGTAGGCGGAGGGATAGGGGTGTTCGTGGCCGTAGGCGTCGCCGTCGGCGCAGGGGCTGGGGCGGGGGTATCGGTGGAAACGACGACCGGGGTATTCGTGGCTGTAGGAGTAGCCTCCGGAGTCGGTGTCTCTGTGACCAGGGGGGTGAAGGTAGGCTTGGGCGTCCTAGAGGGCGTAGGGGTTGCTGTGGGTGCTTGAGACACCAAGTCACCAAGGGCACAGCCAGATACTCCAATAAGGATGGAGATGGCGACCGAAAGGGCGACCGCTTTTCTCATGGAGAGGCTCCTCTCCTTTCCCTCAAACTAAACGAGACCCCTATAGACAATAAGCGAAATGATGGTGGGAAAAGGTTGCTTGAGGATACTGAAAAGAACACTACTCACCAAACGAACCTAGAGGACTACTCCGGCACCTCGAATCGGTATCCCACCCCTCGCACCGTTCGCAGATATACGGGCTTGCTCGGATTATCCTCGATCTTCTCGCGGAGCCATCGGACGTGGACATCCAAAGTTCTCGTATCCTCCGTCCAGTCGGTGTCCCACACCTCCTTCATAAGGAACTTGCGGGTGAGCACCGCACCGCCGTTGTTCATGAAAGCCTGGAGCAAAGCACACTCCTTGGGCGTCAAGCGAACGGTCACCCTGCCCTTGGTAACACAGCGGTTCTCGGGGTCTAAAGAGATACCCCCAGCCTGGAGAGGTCCAGCCTTTCTTTTCCTGCGGGTTCGAGGGGTTTTTCGCTTTGCCATCCGGTTGACCTTGTTGCCCACATCCACGGAAGGGTACAGGGGAAAAGGACGTTTCTAGTATACAACGATGTCGCCCCACTGTCAACATCATCTATTATATAACATCCTTTCTCCTCTTGGCAACCTTTGGCCGTCGAAAAGGAGAAAGGGCCATCGAATAACGATGGCCCTCGAAAGATCGATCCTTTCCGCCTGCATTTAATGGCGATCCCTGCCCTTTCCGCGATCCTCGGGAGGGCGAGGGTGTCCTTTCTTCTCCTGCCCGGGTGGCACTTCGGGCCTCCTCCCCTGGCCCGGGGTTGGTGTAGATTCTATCTCCTCTTCAGGAGTTGGGCTCTGTTCAGCAGGCTGGGTAGGCTCCGCCCCCTCCGGTCGTCCCCTTCCCCGTCCTTGTTGGATAGCCTCCCTAGCCCGCTCATGGCTCCGTCTTGAAAC
>JBHIDN010000208.1:0-3752 GCA_046760125.1 Anaerolineae bacterium | reverse complement strand
CTATGCGAATACGTATATATCCGAGACGTTTTTGGGACCCGCATGAACACCGTCTTTAAGTTATACTATCAGGCCTGGGTGCTCTTGGCCATCGCTTCAGCCTACGGGGTGTACTATCTCTCCCGGAGATTAAGAGGGGTCGCCCATCACCTTTGGACGACGGGCTTCCTCATTCTTCTCGCCCTGAGCCTCATCTACCCCTTGGCCGCCACGCGCTCCAAAACGTCGGGCGCCTCGCTTACCCTGGATGGGATGGCTTACCTGGCGGCCTCCAATCCCGATGATTATGAGGCTATCCAGTGGCTGAGGGTTAATGTGGAGGGGAGCCCGGTGATCCTGGAAGCCCCAGGAGGTTCATATACCCCCTTCGGAAGGGTCTCCGCTCACACGGGCTTGCCTACTCTCTTGGGGTGGAGCGGACATGAACTTCAATGGCGAGGGACATATGAGGAGCCGTCCCGGAGGGAACCGGATATCGAAACCCTCTATACGAGCCTCGATCCGGGGGAGACGGAAAGGCTGTTGGAGGAGTATAATATCGAGTATGTCTATCTGGGACCTTTGGAGATAAGTAAGTACAATCTCGGTCGAGCGATGATAGACAAATGGGCTGCTATAATGGATCTGGTTTATCAGCAGGGCGGAGTGACCATCTACCGTCGGAGGTAGGTCCTTTGGAGGCCGCGGTTCAAAGGGAACGGTCTTGGCTCACCGTGGAGGTGGGGCTCTATCTCTTGCTCATAGCCTTGGGCATGGCTTTGCGCCTATGGGGGCTGGGCCAGCGACCCCTTTCCCCCGAAGAGGCGGATTTGGCCTACCGGGTCTGGCGTTTCTATCAAGGGCTGGGAGGCGACCCCAGGGGGAGCCCCCTTCTCTTTCACGCCACTGCCCTCTCTTTTTTGGTCTTTGGCGCCAGCGACTACGGGGCTCGGTTGATCCCCGCCCTGGCGGGCAGCGCCTTGGTCGGTCTCCCCTATCTTTTGCGCTCCCGACTAGGTCGGGTAGGGGCTCTCCTGGCTTCCGCCCTCTTAGCCTTCTCCCCCTCTTACATCTTCTTCTCTCGCGCTTTGAGAGGGGAGATTATCGTCGCCTTCGGGATGGTGGCCTTTCTTTTCGGGCTCCTCCGCTATGGAGAGAACCGATCTCCACGGGATCTCTACCTCGCATTTGCCGGCCTAGCCCTCTCTCTAGTCGCGGATTCTGAGGTATATACAATTCTCATCGTCTATCTTTCTTTCGTCCCTCTCTTGCTTCTCAGTGGCCAGCCTGCTGGCAGAGAGTGGCGAGACGATCTTCTCTCCCAAACTTGGCTGAGAGCCTTAGCCCTTTTCGGGACTATCGTGGTCTTGGCTTCCACTGGTGGACTGCTGAACCTCGGGGGGTTGCAGGCGGCCATCGACCTCTTCCCCGCTTGGCTCAGCCAGTGGTCGGGGCAAGGGCCTTGGTCGTATCATCTCTTCCTTCTTTTCACTTACGAGCCCCTTATCCTCCTCCTCGGCCTGCTGGGGGCTGGATTGCTGGGACACCGCAACCTCTTCTCCGCCTTCTTCGTCTATTGGTTCGGGCTGAGCCTTATCCTCTATACCCTCATGGGAGAGAAGTCGCCCGCCGCCCTCTTGTATATCACCTTGCCCCTCATCCTCCTCTCGGGGATGCTCTTGGAGGAACTGGTAGTCTCCATAGGAGGGAGGATCTCTTGGAGAAAAGAGGGCCTCTATCTTGCCCTGTCTTTACCGGCGGTGGTCTACCTCTTTTTGCAAGGGGGAGGATACCCCTATTCTGCTGAGGGGGTGGAGCGTATCTTTCTCCTCTTCTTAGCCCTCTTCTTTCTGGCCTGCGTCCTATTCCTCTGCTACAGTTGGCTGGGCCGAGAGGTGGCGGTGCGAGGGGGCATGCTTCTCCTTTGTTTGGTGCTGGGGGCCCTTACCTGGCGGGCCGGGTGGCGGGTGAACTATGGGATGGAGATGGCGGAACCTCTCCTGGGCGAGGCCACCTCACCCGATATACGCAACTTGGTGGAGGCCTTGGGGAGTCTCTCCAATCAACGAGAACGAGATCGCCACTCCATAGGGATCACCCTGCTGGGGGAGAACTCCGCCCTTTTTTGGTATTTGAGGGGTTTTCCGAATACAGATCTCATATCTACCGTCACGGGGCATATCACCACTCCCGTGGTCATCACTCCTCAGGAGGAGTTGCCTCTCCCGAACTATATGGGCCAACGGTTCCGTCTTTGGTCCTTTTGGCCCTCCCAGGGTCTGGGTGGCAGAGCCCTCTTGAAGTGGTACCTTTACCGAGAGGGTCTACCCCCCCTAACCCGTGATATAATTATGTGGGTATCGCAGACTTAGAGGTTCGCATGGACAAAAATAGATCTCTTTTAGATAGGCCCCTCCTAGACCGCTTGACCCTTAATTGGGAGATGGCGCTCTATGGCCTCATCTTGATCGTGGCTCTAGTCAGTCGCTTTTGGGATCTGGGCTCCCGGGCTCAACACCATGATGAGAGCATGCACGCCTTCTACTCCTGGAATCTAGCCCAAGGCCGGGGTTTCTCCCACAACCCTCTGCTCCACGGCCCCTTCCTCTTCCACGCCACGGCGTTGGTCTATTTTCTCTTCGGTACCAGCGACTACACCTCCCGGGTAGCGCCGGCCATCATGGGAGTGGCCTTGGTTCTTATGCCCTATTTCTTGCGCAAGTGGCTAGGCCGCTACGGGGCTCTAGCCACCTCGGCCATGTTCGCCATCTCTCCCGGATTCCTCTACTTCTCCCGCTTCATCCGTCATGATATCTTCGCTGCTTTCTGGGAGATGCTCCTCTTCGTAGCCATTATAAGATATCTCGACGAAAGAAGGGACCTCTACCTCTATCTTGCTTGTGCCGCTCTGGCTCTCCTCTTCTCCACCAAAGAGGTGGCTTTCATCACCGCTTTCATCTTTGGGACCTTTCTTTTCGGCCTTATGATGTGGCAGTTGTGGCAGCGCCAAGAGCGGGACCCTCGTGGCCTGGCTTCCTTCGACCTAGCCATGGTCTTGGGCACACTCTGTTTCCCTCTCATCTCCGCGCTGGTCATCAGGCTTTTGGGTTGGAGCCCTTTGGACTACACCGCCGCTGGCGTTCGCAGGTCAGGCCCCGTCGTTCTGGTCATCCTAGGGGTATCTGCCCTGGTAGGGTTATTCTGGGATAGGAGACGATGGCCCATCGTGGCCACTGTGTACTACGCTATCTTCTTCCTTCTCCATACCACCTTTCTCACCAACATGCTGGGCCTAGCCACCGGCCTGGTAGGTTCCCTGGGTTACTGGTTGGAGCAGCAGGGGGTTAAGCGGGGCGGCCAGCCTTGGTACTACTACTTCATTCTCCTCCCTTTATACGAGTTCCTACCCCTTTTCCTGGCCCTTTTAGGTGGAGTACGCTATCTTTTGGGTTTTGGGAAAGGGGCGGCGGAAGGCAGAGAGACCTCGTTTTTCCTGGATTCGCTCTTCGCTCCCTTTCTTATCTATTGGACGGGTATGGCTTTCCTCACCTACAGTTGGGCCGGGGAGAAGATGCCCTGGTTGATCCTCCATTTGGCCCTACCCACTATCCTCCTGGCGGGGTACTCCCTGGGTGAGGTGATGGAGGGGACCGATTGGCACACCTTGAGGGAGAGAGGAGGGTGGAGGTTGGCCCTTCTCCTCCCTATCATGCTGCTTGCAGCCGCGGTCTTCCTTTCTTCTTCTCCCCACGTCGGCTTTACCACCTTGGCCG
>JBHIDN010000207.1:0-3760 GCA_046760125.1 Anaerolineae bacterium | reverse complement strand
AGGGCGACGCTACGGAAACTCGAAGCGGTCAAGCCTCTTTTGCTTTCCCTCGCTAGCCATGCTATACTGGCTCTGGGGTGGAGGTCCTTAGAGAGAAGGAGGGAGGAGAATGGCCACCTATATCATGCTTAGCACTCTGACGGACGAGGGAGCGAAGACGATCAAAGAGCGTCCGAGGCGGATCAAAGAGGTTAACCAGGAGATCGAGGCCCTGGGCGTGAAGGTGGTGGCCCAGTACGCCGTTTTGGGGCTCTACGATTTCGTTAACATAGTGGAGGCTCCCGATAACGAGACGGTGGCTCGCGTCTCTATAGAACTGGGTTCCCGGGGGAGCGTCAAGATCCAGACCTTGGCCGCCATCCCTATCGATGAATTCATCCGCAAGTTGGAGATTAAAGAGCGTCCGGGGCGGATTTAAGAAGACCCTGGCACCTCCACCCCTCTTCTCTCAGCCCCAAGGCGAGGAAGGCGAGATGTTGAGCCCTCCCAAGCGATCGACCTCTTCCTTGGCGGAAGGGGCCTTTTTTAGTGGTTGGTGAGTCTGTGGTATCTTTTTTGAGCGTGGAGAGAAGATGAAATCCCAAGAATGGCGAAGAAGTCTAGGTCGTCGAGGGGAGGAGTTGGCGGCCAGTTATCTGGAGAAGGAGGGGTATCTCATACTCCAGAGGAACTATCGGAGCGGAGCGGGAGAGATGGATATCGTGGCCCAGGATGGGGATTGTCTCGTCTTCGTGGAGGTGAGGGCCCGTAGCACCAGGGAGTACGGCACTCCCGAGGAGTCGATTACCCCCTCTAAGGCCCAGAGGCTGATCAAAGTGGCACAGGGCTATCTCCAAGAGCAAGGCGATTCAGCGAGGGAATGGCGGATCGATCTGGTGGCTATCCACTGGAGCGGTGATTCATATCGCCTCAATCATATAGTGAATGCGGTAACGGGCGATGGTCTCTAAATGCCTGATTGTCATCGTGGGGCCTACGGCGGTGGGGAAGACGCAACTGGCGCTCCGCCTATGTGAGGAGTTCAGGGGCGAGGTGGTCTCCGCCGACTCCCGGCAGATATATAGGGGGATGGATATCGGCACTGCCAAGCCCACAGCCGAAGAGAGACGCAGGGTTCCCCATCACCTTATAGATCTGATCGAGCCCGATGAAGGGTTCACCCTGGTTCAATACCAAGAGAAGGCTTATGAGGCCATAGATGAGATCCTGTCCAGGGGACGACTGCCCTTCCTGGTGGGGGGGACGGGGCTCTATGTGAAGGCTCTGGTGGAAGGGTTCTCTGTCCCCCGGGTGAAGCCAGACATGGCTCGACGGAGGGCGCTCTTGAAAGAGGCTCGAGAGAGGGGGGCGGAGGCGTTGCATGCCCGGCTCAAAGAGGTGGACCCTACGGCTGCGGCCCGGATAGACCCCCGAAATGTACGGCGGGTGATTCGGGCCTTGGAGGTGTACGAGGCTACGGGCCAGCCCATCTCCCAATTGCAGAGAAAGGAGCCGCCGCCTTATAGTATTCTCAAGATAGGGCTGACCATGGAACGGAAAGCGCTCTACCGGCGCATCGATGAGAGGGTCGATAGGATGATGGAGATGGGGTTGCTGGAGGAGGTCAAGAGACTGGTGGAGAGGGGGTATGGTTACCATCTGCCGGCCATGTCGGGGCTGGGTTATAAGCAGTTGGGGCTCTACTTGCGGGGCGAAGTGGATCTGGCGGAAGCGGTGCGGATGATCAAATCGGAGACCCGCCGCTTCGTGCGCCAGCAATATAAGTGGTTCAGGCTGGACGATGAGACGATAAACTGGATAGAGGTGGATGGAGATCCATATCTGGAGGCGAGGTCCTTGCTAAGCACTTTCCTCGAGGCTTAATTTATTCGTGTAGTGATAGGGTTATCGCATAGGCTATTCCCATCTCCTAAGCGTTCTCCAGTGTGGCAGTTTGAAAAGTGTGCCTTACGCATCTTCAATTAGGCAAAGGTGTTATCTAGGTAGAAGCCCAGCGTAGAGTAGCCTTTGAAAGGAGGAGAGCGATGGATTGGATGGGCGGCATATTGCATTGGTTGCACCTGTTGGGCATCGTGATCTGGGTGGGAGGCCTCTTTTTCCAGGTCCTGGTTATGAACCCCGCTCTGGAGGTGGTTTCGCCGCCGGAGAGGGGTAAGTTCATGGGCACCTTCATGCGGCGCTGGATGCCTTTGGTCTGGGGTGCGGTGGCCGTGACGGTGATCACCGGCATCTTGGAGACGGGAAGCGGGATCGGTCTAGCGGCTCTCTTCGGCTTTTCTAGCCTCTATGCCAATCTGCTCCTCTTGAAGATCGTCCTAGCCACAGTGATGATCATCGTGGGGGCGATAATGAGTTTCGTCCTGGGACCCAGGCTGATGTCCATAACCGCTGCTGGGCCGCCCAGTGGCGGTCCTCCCGCCGGCCCGCCGCCAGAGGTAGCCAAGATCCAGAATCAGTTGAACCTCTTGGGCTACACTAACTTCCTGCTGGGGATAGTGGTGCTATTGGTGATGGGGCTGATAGAGGGAGGATGAGCGTCTTCGCGTAGTGATAAGGCTATCCAGGGCCAGTTCCTATGGGTGATTGAAGTGAGTGGCCCTCTCTGTTATGGAGCGTTGTGGGGCGGAGGGCTTTGGAAATGGTGGAGGGGGATAGTGGCGTGGAAGGGGGTTTTTGTGGGCTATTCGCGTAGTCATAGCAATACACCCCTACACATCCCTCGACGCTATCCGGTCTTGAGCACAAAGGCCGCGGCCCCCAGGAGGCCGACATCATCCCTTAAGGCAGAGGGGACGATCCTCACCCCTTCTTTGATAGAGGGGATGGCTCGGGCCTCCACCGTGGCCCGGATAGGCTCGAAGAGCAGATCACCTGCCTTGCTCACCCCTCCTCCGATGATGATCAATTCTGGGTTGAGGATATGGAGGAGGTTAGTAACCCCTAGGCCGATATAGAAACCTGCCTCTTCAAAGATCGATATGGCAAGGGCATCTCCTTCCTTGGCAGCCCGGGTGACTACTTGGGCGGTGACCTTCTCCAGATCGCCCTTCACGAGGCTTTCGATTCTACTCTCAGCCCCTTTCTCGATCTCCTCCACCGCTCGACGAGCGATGGCCGTGCCGGAGGCGAGGGCCTCTAGATGGCCTCGGCCTCCGCAGCCGCAAGGAGGCCCCTCCGGCTCCAGGGTCATATGTCCCACCTCTCCGGCGAGTCCCTTGGCTCCCACGAGGAGCCTTCCCTGACTGATGATGCCCCCACCTATCCCCGTGCTGATGGTGAGGTAGATGAGATCGTTTACCCCCTGGCCGGCGCCGAAGCGGTGCTCCCCCAAGGCGGCTAGGTTGGCGTCGTTGTTCAGATGGACGGGCACCTCGAAGGTACGATGGAGGATATCGGCTAGGGGCACCTCACGCCAGCCTGGCAGGTTTGGAGCCTGATGGATGATCCCCTTCCGGGGGTTCAGGGGTCCGGGGGCGACGATGCTGATGGCCTCGGTACCCCGGGCCACATCTCGGATGGAGGCCTCGATGCGTCCTATGACCGCCTCTGGCCCCTCCTGAGCCAGGGTTTCCCTCTCGGCGCGGGCCAGTATCTCGCCCTTTTCGTTTATGAGCGCCGAGCGGATGTGGGTGCCGCCTAGATCTACAGCCACGACATTATCCTTCACTTGCCCCGACTCCTTATCTGTGATACAAGGATAAGAGATGAAAACGGTCATCTCCGCCTCCCGGCGGACAGACCTCCCTATGGGGTACCCAGG
>JBHIDN010000206.1:0-3774 GCA_046760125.1 Anaerolineae bacterium | reverse complement strand
CCCCTGGGGAGACGGCGGCTACCATCGCCACTCGTCTAGAGAGAGCGGGGCTCATCAGGGATGCGGGACTGTTCCGGCTTCTAGTGCGATATCGAGGGGTGGATGCCCGGTTAGAGGCCGGCGACTACCATTTGCGCCCCAACATGAGCCTAGAAGAGATCGTCAACGCTCTTCAGCATGGACGCCCCTCCGAGATAACGATCACTATCCCCGAAGGACGGCGGGCCGAAGAGATAGCCGAGATGCTGGAAGGGAGAGGACTGGTCGAGGCTGAGGAGTTTCTAAGAACGGTGCGAGAGGGGGAGTTCGAATACGATTTTTTGAGCGACCGGCCAGAAGGGGTCTCTCTGGAGGGGTATCTCTTCCCTGACACCTATAGCATCCCTCCAGATTCCGAGGTTACCCAGATCATCGATATGATGCTTGCCAATCTCGGACGCCGCTTCACGCCGGAGATGCGCCAAGAGGCGGCCAGACGGGGGATGAGTATCCATGAGGTGCTCACCGTAGCCTCCTTAGTAGAGAGGGAGGCTAAAATCCCGGAGGAGCGGCCCATCATCGCCAGCGTCTACCTTAACCGCCTAGAGGCAGGCTGGCTCTTGGAGTCCGATGCCACAGCCCAGTATGCCCTCGGCTATCAAGAGGGGACGGGACAATGGTGGAAGAGCCCCATCTCCCTAGAGGAGATGACCCAGATCGATTCGCCCTATAACACCTACCTTAACCCCGGGCTGCCGCCGGGACCCATCTGTAACCCCGGCTTGGCTTCTATCCAAGCGGTCATCAACCCAGCGGAGACCAACTACATGTTCCTCTACCATAAGGGCGATGGCTCCCACGCCTTCGCCGAGACCTATGAGGAACATCTGGAGAACCAGAGGCGGTATGGGGAGTAGATGGCCCTGGGGCTTTCTGCTTTCCGCTTTGGCGTTGGTGGGCTGCACCGTCACCAAGCCCGTCGTCAAGATCGGGCTGGTGGCCCCTTTCGAGGGGGTATATAGGGACGTGGGTTACGATGCCCTCTACGCTGTCAAGTTGGCTTTGCGAGAGTGGAATGGGGCGGGAGGGGTCGAAGGGTATATGGTGGAGTTGGTGGCCCTCGATGATGGCGGAGACCCGGATCAGGCACCGGCACAGGCTTCTGAACTGATCCTGGACCCCTTGGTCATGGGCGCCATCGGCCACTTCGATGACCAGACCACCCTGGCTGCCGCGCCGGTCTATCAAGAGGGGGGAGTAGCCCTCATTGCTCCTGCCATTACAGCGGGAGGCCTGGAAGATTACCCCTCGGTCTTCCGACTGGGCGCCAGTGAGGAGGCTTTGGGTAGGGCGGCCGCCCTCTTCGCCTGGGAGGAGTTGGGGGCTCGCCGTCTAGCCATCCTTTCCTTATCCTTATCCTTACAGGATCCTGAGGGACAGGATCCCGTCCCACAGGTCCCAAAGGGATCCCGTGGGAGATCCCGAGGGATGGGAGACGAAGGGAGCGGTCTGACCCAGGCTTTCGTCGTCGCCGCCGAAGATCTAGGGGCTACCGTTCTCTCTTACCAGGATGTTGATGATTTAGAAAAGGGCGAGGGTTTCGATCTCGTCTTCTTTGGCGGCCGCTCTTGGGAGGGGGCCATGCTTCTTCTCAGGCTGCGAGGGGCGGGGATAGAGGCTCCCTTGATGGGTGGCTTTAACAGGCCCTACCTTGCGAGATGGGCTGGGGAGGCGGCGGAGGGCACTCTATATGTCACCTCTGCCCTGTTAGTGGATGACCCTCGATTCTTGGCTGGCTATCGAGAGTTGGCGGGCACCGATCCGGGACCCCAGGCGGCCTTGGCCTACGATGCTGCCCATCTGCTCTTGGCAGCCCTAGAGAAGGCTATCGAGAACGATGGCCGGCCCACGCGGGAGGGGGTTCTCGCCGCCTTGCATCAGGCCTACCAAGGGTTGACCGGCTCCATCGTCTTCGACGAAAAGGGCGAGCAGATCGACCCCCCGATAGAGGTCTATATGATCGACGAAAGTGGTTATCCTGGGAAGAGGCTAAAGTAGGGGAGGGTGGATGAACGTCGAACAAAGGTTGGCCCAGTGGGCTAGGGTGGAGATGACC
This sequence comes from Anaerolineae bacterium, assembly GCA_046760125.1. Lineage (GTDB taxonomy): Bacteria > Chloroflexota > Anaerolineae > UBA7937 > UBA7937 > UBA7937. Next base: position 1,679 of record JBHIDN010000206.1, on the reverse strand, counting down.
TACGATGCCCGGGGGTTGCCAGAGAGAGACAAGCGTTTCTTGCAAAAACTGATCGAAGCCTCTCGATATATGGACGAGGCTTTCTGGCGTCAATCTTGGAGCGGTGCGGTGGAGGTTCGGGATCGGCTGCGAGCATCGGAGAACGCTGAAAGCCTACTGCGATTAGTTAACATCATGGCCGGGCCCTATGATCGTCTGGAGGAGTTCAAGCCTTTCATGGAAGTGCCTCCCAAGCCGCTAGGTGCTGGCTTCTACCCAGATGATCTGACCAGGGAAGAGTTTGAACGATACCTGGCTCGGCATCCTGAGCAGAGGGAGGCCCTTCTAAATCCTTACACTGTGGTGAAGCGAGAGGGGGATAGCCTAGTCGCCGTGCCCTATCACGAGGAGTATAGGGAGTTTGTGGAGCCGGCCTCGCGCCTCTTAAAAGAGGCGGCGGAACTGACCGATAACCGCTCCCTGAAGAGATACCTCGCCAGCCGTGCCCAAGCCCTCCTGACCGACGACTACTACCAGAGCGATATAGATTGGATAAACCTCAAAGATAACGACTACGATATCATCATCGGCCCCTATGAGTTCTATGAGGATAGGCTTATGGGGGTCAAAGCGGCTTACGAGGCCACAGTGGAGATAGTAGATCGGGAGGAGAGCCGTAACCTAGAAGTCTATATCCAGTACCTGGATGATCTGGAAAGGAATCTACCCTATGGTGAGGAATATAAACGGTCTATTGAAGGGCTCAAATCCCCCTTCGTGGTGGTGCGGGACATCTACCGTGGGGGTGACATTCGAGCGGGAATACAAGCCACCGCGGCCAACCTGCCCAACGACCCCAGGGTCCATACCGGGTATGGGACTAAGAAGACCTTCTGGAAGAATATGATAGAGGCGTACTTAAAACATATATCCTTTGTCGTGGCTAGGGAACTGATCGTCCCTGAGCAATTTGAACTGCTACCACGCCAGCCGGACATCACCCTAACCCTTTTCCACGAAATCGCCCACGCTTTAGGTCCCCGCTGGGTTATGCAGGTGGACGGCTCTGAGATCCCTATCAGGGAGGCCCTGAAAGACCGTCTCTCGGCTTTGGAGGAGGGGAAGGCTGATGTCGTGGGTCTCTACTGCTTGGGGTATCTCATGGGGGAGGGGATAATCCCCCGGGAACATGAAAGGGAGTACTGTGTTAGAGATCTGGCTGGCAATCTGAGGAGCCTCCGCTACGGCCTAACACAAGCCCATGCCCTGGGAAGGATGTGTCAAATCAACTACCATCTGGAAAGTGGCGCGATTTTCTACGATGAGGCCTCAGCCCGCTTTGGGGTCAATTTCGATAAGATCGCCTCCTCGGTTGCCGACCTAGCGGAGATAATCTTAACCTTGGAGGCCACCGGCGATTATGAGGGCACAGGAAAGTTCTTCCAGAAGTATGGCCGGATGCCAGAGATAGTAGAGAAAGCGCTGGGCCGTACAGAGCATATTCCCGTGAGCCTGGAACCGGTCTACAAGGTATTGTGGGAGTGAAGGGTGATTCTTAGATGACAGGAGGGTGAAATGGAGATCAGGGAACTCAAACCGGATAAACTGAGATGCGTCTGCGACCCCAGCGAGTTCGACTTTAAGTCCACAGCGGAACTGCCAGAATTGACCGAGATCATCGGGCAAGTGCGAGCCACCCG
>JBHIDN010000205.1:0-3794 GCA_046760125.1 Anaerolineae bacterium | reverse complement strand
GCGACGACGATAGCCGGCGGCCGACCGTAGGACTTCTCGAATTGAGCCACTACCCAGCGATGAGGAGCCGTTTCTTTCTCCATCCTGCTTTCAGATTATAACCTTCCCCAGATTAAAGGACAAACGGACCCTTCTCTACACTATCACAGTTCTATGTGGTGGGTGCTCTTGCCAAAAGGTCAGTGGAGGGGTATAATAGATTTTGGGCCACAAGGGTCGGAAAAGAGTGTTTCTGGCCTGAAGGGAGAGAGGAGCCTGGATTTATGGGGCGAAATCGTGCTAGACCAGATGCCAAGGAGGCAGCCAATCTCCTTTCGGAGGTTATAAGAGAGGCTCGGCTAACCTGGTATCTTCTCACCGATGGGCGGGTCTCCTCTGGGGTGAAGATGATACCCCTTGCCACCTTGCTCTATATCCTCTCTCCCCTCGATCTCCTCCCTGACCCTATTCTGGGCCTGGGCCAACTAGACGACCTAGCCGCTTTGATGCTAGGGGTGAAACTCTTCATAGAGATGTGCCCTCGGGAGATAGTGAGGGAACATCTGGAAAGGATGACCTCTATGGCGGGCTCCTATCGTGTGGTGGAGGAGAGAGCACCACCGAGTCTCAAGGGCCCGCAGGGGTAGGATCTGTATGTGGGAGGTGTGATATGGAAAGGGAGAAATCTACCTGGACGGTGAAGAAGGGCCTAGCCCAGATGCTCAAGGGCGGGGTGATCATGGATGTGGTGAACGCCGACCAAGCCCGGATCGCCGAAGAGGCAGGAGCGGTGGCGGTGATGGCTTTAGAGAGGGTCCCCGCTGACATCCGCTCTGAGGGCGGGGTGGCCCGTATGAGCGATCCGGAACTGATCCTGGAGATCATGGAGGCGGTCACCATCCCGGTGATGGCTAAGGTACGGATCGGCCACTTCGTGGAGGCCCAGGTCTTGGAGTCCTTGGGGGTGGACTATATCGACGAGTCGGAGGTCCTCACCCCTGCCGACGAGGAGCACCACATCGACAAGCATCTTTTCAAGGTGCCTTTCGTTTGCGGCTGCAGAAATCTGGGGGAGGCGTTGCGGCGGATCGGCGAGGGTGCAGCCATGATCCGCACCAAAGGGGAGGCAGGCACAGGGAATGTGGTGGAGGCGGTTCGCCACGCTCGAGCGGTCTTGGGAGGGATCAAGGGACTCCAAGCGTTGCCGCCCGAGGAGTTGATGAGTGCGGCTAAGGAGTTGGGCGCCCCTTACGAGTTGGTGAAGGAGGTAGCGGAGACGGGAAGGCTGCCGGTGGTGAACTTCGCCGCTGGAGGGATAGCCACTCCCGCCGATGCGGCCTTGATGATGCAACTGGGGCTGGATGGAGTGTTTGTGGGCTCTGGCATCTTCAAATCCGAGGATCCCCCTCGCCGAGCCAGGGCTATCGTGGAGGCCACCACCCATTACGATGATCCGGCCATCATCGCTGAGGTCTCCAAGGGGCTGGGCAAGCCGATGCGCGGCTTGGAGATAAGCGAGATCCCGGAGGAGGAACTCCTGGCCCCACGAGGTTGGTAGATGCGGCGGATCGGCGTTCTGGCTCTCCAAGGCTCTTTCATCGAGCATATAGCCGTCCTGGAACGGCTGGGGGTGGAGCCCCCAGCCGTCAAATTGCCGAAAGATTTGGTCGGGCTGGATGGGTTGATCATCCCTGGGGGCGAAAGCACCACCATCGGCAAGTTAGCCGCTACCTATAGACTTATGGGCGAGTTGAAGCGCTTGGCGGAAGATGGTCTGCCTATATGGGGCACCTGTGCAGGGATGATACTTCTGGCTAGAGAGATCGAGGGGGCTAGCCAACCCCGTCTTGGCCTTATGGATATAGCAGTAGAGCGGAACGCCTTCGGGCGGCAGGTGGAGAGTTTCGAGGTAGATCTCCTGATCCCTGCTCTAGATGTCGTTAGTTCCGAGGGGGAGAAGGGCAAGAGTTTCCATGCGGTCTTCATCCGCGCTCCCTCGATAAAGAGAGCGGGGGAGGGGGTGGAGATCCTGGCTGCCCTGGATGAAGGTGTCATCGTGGCTGCGCAGCAAGGGAACCTCTTGGCTACCGCCTTCCATCCTGAGTTGACCGAGGATACCCGTTTCCATCGCTACTTCCTTAACCTGGTCGAGTCTGGGCCTAAGGGGATGGCGACCTAACGGGTCCTTATCGCTCTTTTGGTGAAGATGTCATACCTAAGGTCTTTCGGTTTGCAGGATATACCGCTCCTCAGGAGATTGGGAGACAAGGGAACCCTCCTGGATGTGGAGAGCGCTATCTGGGGGCCTCATCGCCCCTTGGTCAAGGCTCTGGGCAATTATCTCACCTTCAACCGCAAGGGGATATATACCTTCGTATTAGATGGCGAAGGGTTCATCCAGGGACGGGATCGGGCCTCTGGCTTGGCCTGCGACATAGTATATATCGCCCCTTCTTGGGCTGACTCTTCTGAGGGGATATGGTATCGCCTGTTGGAAGGCTTTTGCGTGGAGAAGGGGGAGGAGAGGGCACAGCGCATATTCGTCAAATTGAGGGAGGAAGAGTCAGAGGAGGTGGAGGTCTTCCGGCAGGTCGGTTTTAGGGGCTACGCCCGACGGCAGATCTTTCGCTGGGACGAGATCCTCCCCCAGATGGTTGGTGCGGACAAGCGATCCTTGCGATCCCGTCGGGCGGGGGATGAATGGGGCTTGCAACGGCTTTATAGTAGCGTGGCACCTCGGCCCGTGCAACAGGTGGAGAGGCCAGAGGATATCTCCCTCTATCCGATGATGAGGGAGTACGTAGCCGAAGAGGAAGGGGAGATAATCGCCTACTTCTGCCTCATGCCTGGAAAAGAGGGGCATTGGATGAAGGCCGTGATCCACCCTCAAGCCGAAGAGAGGAGGTTGGTTAGAAGTGGCTTGCGGTTGCTTTCGGCTTTCGAGGCGCGTCCTATCTATTGCGAAGCGAGAGGGTATGAGGAGGGTCTTAGGAGTGCGTTGAGGGAGATAGGATTTGAATATCTCTTTGAGGAGTTGTTGATGGTGAAACATACTACGGCACGGGCAAAGGTGCCTGCGGCCCAATCGGCTGTTAGCCTAGAGACGAAGGCAGAGGGAGTGCCTACCGTCTCCAGCAGCAAGAGATAGAAAATGTGGCAACAAGAGATCACCGATGACTTAGATCTTTTAGTGAGTGTGCTCCCGCCGAAACTGGCCGCCTCTCTGAAGAGGATGAACCGGGAGCAAGACCTCCTGGAGGTGGTCCTGGACTTGGGTAGGCTCCCGGAGGCCCGCTTCACGGACCAGGAGGCCGTTCTCGACGAATCCGAGGTCACAGAAGAGGAGATCGAGTACGTGGTCTCTCGCATCGGCGACTTCGGCGAGGACAACCGGGCAGGGATCGAGCGGACACTGCACCGCATATCGGCCATCCGCAATCGGAAGGGGAAGATCCTGGGGCTCACCTGCCGTGTGGGTCGGGCGGTCTACGGCACCATCGACATCATCCGGGATATCGTGGAGTCGGGGAAGAGCATACTCCTTTTGGGGCGACCAGGGGTAGGCAAGACTACCATGCTCCGGGAGGTGGCCCGGGTACTGGGGGATGTGAAGCGGGTGGTGATCGTCGATACCTCTAACGAGATCGGAGGGGATGGCGATATCCCCCACCCGGCCATCGGAAAGGCCCGAAGGATGCAAGTGCCCACCCCAGCCCTGCAACATGAGGTGATGATCGAGGCGGTGGAGAATCACATGCCAGAGGTGATCATCATCGATGAGATCGGTCGGGAACTAGAGGCTATGGCGGCCCGAA
>JBHIDN010000204.1:0-3801 GCA_046760125.1 Anaerolineae bacterium | reverse complement strand
CCGGGCACTTGACAAATAAGACCAAATATTGTATCATTATTTCCGACTATTTTACTAGGAATTACTTATGCGTATCACCACTAAAGGGGAATATGGGCTTCGGGTGATGGCCGAGTTGGCGCGCGATTTCGGCCAGGGTCATACCCCCCTTTCCGAGGTGGCACGACGCCAGGGCCTCCCCCTCGCTTATTTGGAACAAATCATCGCTCCCTTGAGAAAGGCTGGCCTGGTGAAGAGCAAGCGCGGGGCTAAGGGCGGCTATGCCCTGGCTCAGGAGCCTGAGGCCATTACCATGGGCGAGATAATGCGGGCCTTGGAGGTAACCATCGCTCCTGTGGAGTGTTTATTGGAGTCGATGGAGTTGGAGTGTTGTGAGGTGAGCGAAACCTGCTCCACGCGGGTGGTCTGGAAGAGGGTGCGCGACGGCATCGCCGAGATATTGGATTCCACCACCTTAGCGGACTTAGTATAAAATGGCCGAGTGCGACAGGGTAGAAGGCTTAACCCAAAAATTCGCCAAGGAGACAGTTTCTCGCTCCAGAGGGTTTCTAGGTCGGTGGCAAGAGATGCTCGCTTTGCTTCGAGAGGATATCGAGACCGTCTTCGCCAGAGATCCAGCAGCCAAAAGCACGCTGGAGGTACTCTTCTGCTACCCCGGTCTCCACGCTATCTGGATGCACCGGGTAGCCCACTTCTTCTGGAAGCGTAACTTGCTCTTCCTAGGCCGTCTCCTCTCCCATATCAACCGCTTTCTTACCGGTATAGAGATCCATCCCGGGGCTAAGATCGGCCGCCGACTCTTCATCGACCACGGGATGGGCATAGTGATCGGGGAGACGGCGGAGATCGGCGACGATGTCCTCATGTATAAAGGGGTGGTATTGGGAGGCACATCTCTGAGGAAGACAAAGCGCCACCCCACTATCGGGGATTGTGTAGTTCTGGGATCGGATGCCATCGTCTTGGGGGCCGTTACCATCGGGGACCATGCCAAGATCGGCTCCGGCTCGGTAGTGGCTAAAACCGTGCCCCCGGGAGCGACGGTGGTGGGCGTTCCCGGAAGGGTTGTGAAGGGAGAGGGGGCTGAGGAGCCTACCTCTCTGACCTTGGAACATGGTAAACTCCCCGACCCGGTAATAGAAGCCATCAACGGCTTAGCATCGAAAATCGCCACTTTGGAAGAGAGGGTTCACGAGTTAGAGAACGCTCTCGCCAGCCAAAAGGGGACAACAGAGCGAGAAAGTGAGGCCTGACCATGGGAAGGATCTACGAAGATATCACCAAAACCATCGGCAACACGCCTCTTGTGAGGTTAAACAGAGTCACAAGGGGGGTGGAGGCCACCATACTTGCCAAACTGGAATCCTTCAACCCTTTGGCCAGCGTCAAGGACAGGATCGGAGTCAGCATGATCGAGGCCGCGGAACGGGAGGGGCTCATCAAAGAGGACACCATCATCTTGGAACCAACCAGCGGCAATACGGGCATCGCTCTGGCCTTCGTCTGCGCAGCAAAGGGGTATAGGTTGGTCCTTACCATGCCCGAGACGATGACGGTAGAGCGGAGAAAGTTGCTTAAGGCTTTCGGGGCGGAACTCATCTTGACCCCCGGAGTCGAAGGGATGCCCGGGGCGGTAAGGAAGGCTGAAGAGTTAGCGGCCCAGGATCCCAGGTACTTCATCCCCCAGCAGTTCAAGAACCCCGCCAACCCGGAGATCCATCGCCGGACCACGGCCAAAGAGATCTGGGAGGATACCGAGGGGAAAGTAGATATTGTCGTGGCCGGCGTGGGAACAGGAGGGACCATCACCGGCGTGGCGGAGGTGATAAAACCTCTCAAACCCAACTTTAAGGCCATCGCCGTGGAGCCAGCCGCCTCTCCGGTCCTCTCGGGCGGAGAGCCAGGGCCTCACCCTATCCAAGGGATAGGTGCTGGCTTCGTCCCCGACGTCTTACGGTTGGACCTCGTAGACGAGGTCTTCCAGGTAAGAAACGAGGATGCCGCAACCATGGCTCGGCGGCTAGCCAAGGAGGAGGGGATCCTAGCCGGCATCTCCTCTGGTGCTGCCGCCTTCGCCGCCTTAGAGGTAGCCAAGAGGCCAGAAAATAAGGGCAAACTGATCGTCGCCGTCCTGCCCGACACAGGGGAAAGGTATCTAAGCACCGAACTTTTCGAAGGAGTCTAAAGATGACCAAGCGTACGGTATATATGGATCATGCAGCCACCACCCCGGTGGACCCTCGGGTGGTAGAGGCTATGCTCCCCTACTTCACCGAGGGGTACGGCAACGCCTCCAGCGTCTATCGCCTAGGACAGGAGGCGCGCAAAGCGATAGATGAGGCCCGGGCCGATGTGGCCCAGATCTTAAACTGCACCCCCAGGGAGATAATCTTCACCAGTTGTGGCTCGGAGAGCGATAATTTAGCCATCCGAGGGATAGCCTTCTTGAACCGGGATAAGGGGAACCATATCATCACCTCTTCCATCGAGCACCACGCCGTGGGCCACACCTGCGAGCAACTGGAGAAGCATTTTGGCTTTCAGGTGACTTATCTGCCGGTAGATAAGTACGGCCGTGTCGATCCCGCCGATGTAAAGAAGGCTATCACGGAAAAGACGATCCTCATCACCATCATGTATGCCAACAACGAGGTGGGGACCATCGAGCCCATCGCCGAGATAGGAGAGATCGCTCGAGCCCACAAGATACCCTTCCACACCGACGCCGTCCAGGCGGGAGGAACCTTAGACCTAGACGTAGAAGCCCTTAACGTAGATCTTCTCTCGCTCTCGGCCCACAAGTTCTACGGCCCCAAGGGGGTGGGGGTTCTCTACCTGCGGCGAGGGGTGCGGCTTCTCCCCACCCAGACCGGCGGGGCCCATGAACTGAACCGACGGGCGGGGACGGAGAACGTGGCCGGCATCGTGGGGTTGGCCACGGCGCTCAAGTTGGCCCAAGAGCACCGAGAGGAAAATAACCGCAAACTCATAGCCCTCCGAGACCGCTTAATCGGGGGCATCCTCTCCTCCATCCCGGATACCCAGTTGACTGGTCACCCTAAAGAGAGGCTGCCCAACAGCGCCAGTTTCACCATAAATTACGTAGAGGGGGAAGGGATGCTTCTGGGCTTGGATATGATGGGCATAGCCGCTTCCAGCGGTTCCGCCTGTACCTCGGCCTCCCTCGAGCCCTCCCACGTCCTTTTGGCCATGGGCATCCCTCCCGAGGTAGCCCATGGCTCTTTACGCCTCACCCTGGGCCACGAGAACACCGAGGAGGATGTGGACTATCTATTGGAGGTCTTGCCGGGGATAGTGGAGCGACTCCGTTCTATGTCACCCCTCTACACCACGGCTTCGTAAACTAGGGAGAAAGGAACTCTCTTGATGTACTCCGAAAAGGTGATGGACCATTTTATGAACCCTCGCAATATAGGGGTAATAGAAGATCCGGATGGTGTGGGGAAAGAAGGGAACCCTATCTGCGGCGACCTGATGGAGATCTTCATCAAGGTAAAAGATGACCGCATAGTGGATATCAAATTCCGCACCTTCGGCTGTGGCGCGGCTATCGCTACCAGTTCCATGGCTACGGAGATGGTGAAGGGGAAAACTATAGAAGAGGCGATGGAGATAACTAACAAAGCGGTGGCCGAGGCTTTGGACGGCCTTCCCCCCATCAAGATGCATTGCTCTAACCTGGCGGCCGACGCCATCCATGCGGCCATCGAGGATTACTTGGAAAAGAAGAGGGCGAAACAGCCGGCCTAGCCCGGGCCGAAAACCGTCTCCGCTCATATC
>JBHIDN010000203.1:0-3828 GCA_046760125.1 Anaerolineae bacterium | reverse complement strand
GAGGCGCCTTTACCACCTGCGGAGGCTTGACCTTGGGGGGTTGATAAAGATGGCCCCTTTCGGGCTCAGGATGCTGCTCAAGGGACGGCTACCGTTCTTGCCTCACAGGATCGAGGGGCGGCGGGATCTGGCCAGGATGTTTAACTACATGAGGGAGAGAGGGGAAGCGTGATGACCTACATCTATTACCCCGGATGTAGCCAAGCCGCCAGCAACAAGGCCTACGATCTCTCCACCCGGGCCCTGGCCAAGGCTCTGGGCATGGAGTTGGTGGAACTGGAGGACTGGAATTGCTGTGGGGCTAGTCCCTCCTATTCGCTTCGGGAGCTGCCCACCTATGCCCTTGCCGCCCGTAATTTGGCTTTGGCGGAGAGGCAGGGCGGGGCTTGTGACCTGGTTACCATCTGTAATGGCTGCTACAACATGCTGGGCAAGGCCAACCTCCACTTGGCGGGAGACCCCGACCTGCGCCGGAGAGTGGGGGAGGTCCTAGCCGTCGCCGATCTGAAGTACGAGGGTTCGATACGGGTGCGCCATTTTCTCGAGGTCCTGGTGAGCGATTGGGGCATGGAGGCTATCCGAGAGCGGGTAAATACGCCTTTGGAGGGGTTGAAGGTGGCTCCCTACTATGGTTGCCAATTCAGCCGCCCGAGCGGTGCCCATGATGACCCGGAGTTCCCCAGGGCCATGGATAAACTTCTCTCCTGGGTCGGTGCCGAGGTGGTGGACTATCCCCTCAAGGCTGCTTGTTGTGGTGGCTTGCTGATGACCACTAAGGAGGAGGTGGCCCTGAAATTGGTCCGGACTCTCTTAGCGGTAGCTGTGGAGAGGGGTGCGGATTGCATGGCCACCGCCTGCCCCTTGTGCCAGCTCAACGTGGAGGCCTATCAGGACAGGGTGAACTCCCGTTTCGGGACCAGTTTCTCTCTACCCATCTTATGCTTCACCCAACTTTTGGGCCTCAGCCTGGGTCTGGAGGGGAAGGCTTTGGGCCTGGGCACGGAGTTAGTTTCGGCGGCCGACATTTTGGCCCCCTATTTAGTTGTGGCCTCAAGGGAGGTTTGAGTTATGAAAAGGATAGGCGTCTATGTCTGCCACTGTGGGACCAATATCGCCCCTCACGTGGATGTGGAAGAGGTGGCCCGGTTCGCCGCCCGGTTGCCGGGGGTGGTTATCGCTCGGGATTATGAGTATATGTGTTCTGACCCCGGCCAGGATCTGATCAAGGAGGATATCAAGGAACTGGGGTTGACCAGGGTGGTGGTGGCCTCCTGCTCCCCCCTCATGCATGAGGTGACCTTCCGGCGAGCCTGTGAGGAGGCGGGACTTAATCCCTTCCTCTTCCAGATGGCCAACATCCGGGAGCAGGTCTCTTGGGTTACCGAGGAGAGCGAGAAAGCCACGGAACGAGCCAAAAATGCGGTGATCGCCGCCATCTACCGGGTGGCTAACCATGAGCCCCTCTCTGTCCGCGAGGTTCCCGTCAAGCCTACCGCTTTGGTGGTGGGTGGGGGGATCGCCGGCATCGAGGCCGCGCTCAGGATCGCGGGATCGGGCAAGAAAGTCTACTTGGTGGAGAGGGAGCCCTCCATCGGCGGCTATATGGCCCAGTTATTTAAGACCTTCCCCACCTTGGACTGTGCGGCTTGAATATTGACACCGAAGATGGTGTCCGTGGGACAGCACGAAAATATCGAAATCCTGAGTTTCAGCGAGGTGGAGGAGGTCTCGGGCCATGTAGGCAACTTCAAGGTCAAGGTGCGCAAGAAAGCCCGCTATGTGAAGGAGGAACTCTGCACCGGCTGCGGTCTCTGTCAGGAGAAGTGCCCGGCTAGGAATATCCCCAGTGAGTTCGATTGTGGAATCGGCTCTCGCAAGGCGATCTATATGCTCTTTCCCCAGGCGATACCCAGGATCCCGGTCATAGATAAGGTCAATTGTATCTACTTCCAGAAGGGTAGGTGCCGGGCTTGCGAGAAACTCTGCCCCAGAGGAGCCGTCGATTTCGAGCAGGAGGATCGGATCCTCGACCTGGAGGTGGGAGTCATCATCGTGGCTACCGGCTTCGACCTCTTCGATTGCACCAGGGCCCCCCAGTACGGCTACGGCAGACTGGATAACGTCCTGACCAGCCTGGAGTTCGAGCGGATGATAAACTCCCAGGGGCCAACGGGGGGGAAGGTGCTATTGAAGGATGGGAGGGTGCCGGAGAGCGTGGCCATCTTGCACTGCATCGGGAGTCGGGATGAGAACTACAACGAGTACTGCTCCCGGGTTTGCTGTATGTACTCCCTCAAATTCGCTCACTTGGTGCGCGATTCCATCGATGCCCAGGTCTACGAACTCTATATCGATATGCGGACCTTCGGCAAGGGGTACGAGGAGTTCTACAAGCGGTTGATGAGGGAGGACGTGATCTTCATCCGGGGCAAGGGTGCCGAGGTGACCGATGTGGCTGAGAGCCCAGGGGAGGAGGGGAAACTGATCGTCAAGTGTGAGGATACCCTTTTGGGTGAGTTACGGCGCATCCCGGTGGATATGGTGATCCTGAGCAACGGTTTGGAACCGCGGCGCGACGCAGCGCAGACGGCGCGGCTATTTGGCCTCAGCCGGAGCAAGGACGGCTTTTTCTTGGAGAAGCACCCCAAACTGGCCCCGGTGGAGACCGCCTCCGACGGGATATTCATCGCGGGGGCCTGCCAGGGGCCCAAGGATATACCCGATACGGTGGCCCAGGCGGGAGCGGCAGCGGCCGTGGCTTTATCCATGATGGATATGGGGAAGTGGACGCTGGAGCCCTCTATCGCCCAGGTGGATGTAGAGCGTTGTTCCGGCTGTGGGGAGTGTCTCTTGGCTTGTCCCTACAAAGCGATAGAACTGGTGGAGGGGCGGGCCCAGGTGAGCGAGACCCTCTGCAAGGGTTGTGGCACCTGCGTGGGGCATTGTCTCCCCAAGGCGATCAGGCTCCTGCATTTCACCGATGAGCAGTTGGTGGCCGAGATGCAGGGGGCACTCAGCGAGGAGGTGGCCTAGTGTACGAACCGAAGATCATCGGTTACTTATGTACCTATTGTAGTTACCCTGGCGCTGACCTGGCTGGCACTTCGCGTATCAAGTACCCTCCCGATATCAATATCATCAGGGTTCTTTGCTCGGGACGGGTCTCGCCGGAACTGATCTTACGCACCTTTCGAGAGGGAGCCGATGGGGTTTTGGTGGCGGGTTGCCACTTCGGAGATTGCCACTTCATCAGCGGGAACCATCGTACCGCTAAGCGGATCCCCATCTTGAGGAAGATTCTGGAGTACGCGGGCATCGAGCCCCAGAGGCTGCGGTTGGAATGGATCTCCGCCTCGGAGGGGGAGCGGTTCGCGGAGGTGGTCAAGGAGTTCACGGAGACGATCCGGGGTCTGCCTCCGATAAGGGAGGTTTTGGGATGAAGCGGCTAGAACCCCTCAAGAAGGTGGTGGCCGAGGCCTTGGGGGAGTTAGATGGGGTGGTAGCCCTGCGCGCCCAATGGGGCGGGGTAGCGCCTCACCTCTTCAAAGGCCAGGAGGAGTTAGAAGAACTAGCCATCGCCCCCAAGTACCCCCTACCGCAGACCTTGCGCCTTATCCAGAGGGCTCACCCGGAGAGCCGGTTAGGCCTCGTGGCTCGGGGGTGCGAGGAGCGGGGGCTGATCGAGATGGCTAAAAGGAATCAGGTGGATCTAGGGCGGGTGAGAGTGATAGGGCTAGCCTGTACCGCCGAGGAGGCCCAGGATTGTCGCTGTGCCAGACCTTACCCCGGCCTCCTCACCGATATCATCGTGGGCGAGAAGACGGAACC
>JBHIDN010000202.1:0-3851 GCA_046760125.1 Anaerolineae bacterium | reverse complement strand
AAGGCGTACCTCTCCCTATCCTGGTAGAAATCTTTGAGAAACGGGTTCTCCTCGAAGACCTCCAAGAGGAGTTCAGCCTCAAATTGGTCCTGGATGAGGCGAGCCAAGGTGGTCTTCCCTACCCCGATGGCTCCCTCTATTGCGATGAAAACATGCTGGGGCAAGGTTCGCTCCTTACCAGTCGCTAGCCTCTCGCTCCTCGATCACTCGCTTGTAGATCTCGATCGTCCGCCGCGCGATCCGATCCCAACCGTACTCCTCCTTCACCATCCGGTAAGCGTTCTCTACCCTCATCTCCGCCCATTCGGGATGCTCCAGAGTGTGGAGGATGCCCCAGGCCAAGGAGTCTGGGTTGTTGGGGTAGACGGTGATCCCCGTCTCGCCATGCTTCACCACCTCTTTCAGCCCTCCTACCTCGGAAACAACCACCGGAACTCGAGCGGCCATCGCTTCTAAGGCCACGATGCCGAAGGGCTCATAGAGGCTAGGAAAGACGGCGCAATCGGCCACCTTGTAGAGGCGGTCTCGATCCTCATCAGGGATGAAACCGGTGAAATGGAAGTTGCGTCCCACCCCTAACTCCTGAGCCTGTTGGCGCAAACCCTCCAGCAGGTCCCCCATGCCCACGACCACGAATTTCGCTCTATGTCGAGCCAATACTTGGGGAGCCGCCTGTACGAGGAGGTGGAGACCCTTCTCGTGGACTATCCGCCCCACGTGGAGGATCATCTTCTCCTGAGGAGTAGCGAACTGGGCACGAAAAGCGGCTAGATCTTCCCCCTCCAGCCTACAAAAACGCTTCCCATCCACCCCGTTAGGAACCACATCCACTTTATCCGCGGGCACGTTGAAGAAACCCTTCACCTCCCGGGCCATGAACTCGCTGGTACAGATCACCCTCCAGGCCTCGTAGGTGAGCCACCACTCCACATCGTTTATCGCCCGCTGTAAGTCGTTATGTAAACCATGTCCCCGACCCCGTTCCGTGGCGTGGATGGTGGCCAGGAGGGGTATCTTGTAATGTCGTTTGAGAGAGCAGGCTGCGAAGCCCACCAGCCAGTCATGAGCGTGGATTATGTCAAAAGGCTTCCTTTCCTGCAGAACAGCGGCGTGTTCCTCCAAAGCCAGGTTCGTCTGCCAAGCGGTGGCGAAGAGACTCCCCGCTTTCACGGCCGGAGGATCGATACGATGGATGGCCGCTTTTCCCCTCCTCTCCTCGCTTTTCCCTCCCGCCCAGCGAGGGGTGAGGAGGTGCACCTCCACCCCCTGGGCGGCGAGGCTGGGGAGAAGATCCGCCACGTGCCTCCCCAACCCCCCTACTATGTGAGGAGGGTACTCCCAAGAGAGCATCAGAACCCGCATCTCAACCTTCTCTCATGCTCAGCTCTTCTCTAGTTCCTCGCGAAACTCCTTCAGCCTTTCCGCCAGTTCTCGCAGCCGCTTATCTACCTCATAGTTGACGGTCCCTGGGGGGTAGGTGCCATCTGGCTGGCGTTCCCCAGCCTCCCGTCCGGTGAGGATAGAGATCCCTTCGTCGATACTCTTCACGGGATAGATGTGAAATTGGCCCTTTTCCACCGCTGCCACGACATCCTCCCGCAGCATCAGGTTCCTCACGTTCTGCTCGGGGATGATCACCCCCTGGTCGCCAGTGAGTCCCTTGACCCGGCAGACATCGAAGAAACCTTCGATCTTCCTGGTCACCCCTCCCACCGGCTGGATCTCCCCTTGCTGGCTGACCGAGCCGGTGACGGCGAGGTTCTGTTTCAAGGGGAAGCCAGAGAGAGAAGAGAGGAGGGCGTAGAGTTCCGTGGAGGAGGCGCTGTCCCCCTCCACCCCTTCGTACGATTGCTCGAAACAGAGGCTGGCTGAGAGGCTGAGGGGCTTATCCTGGGCGTACTTGCCACCCAGATAGCCTGAGAGGATCATCACCCCCTTATCGTGGATCCGGCCACTTAATTCCGCCTCTCGCTCTATATTGATCACCCCGGCCTTCCCCAGATAGGTCTTGGCCGTGATGCGGGAGGGCTTGCCGAAATCGTAGTCTCCCAGGGAGACGATGGAGAGACCGTTCACCTGGCCCACCACCTCGCCCTCCGTGTCCACCAGCAGGGTCCCCTCCTCGATCAACTCCCGAACCCTCTCCTCGATCCGGTTGGAGCGATAGACCTTCTCCTCGATCGCCTTCTGAACGTGGGCCGCGGTCACCAGGTCACTCCCCCCCTGGCCGGCCCAATAACTTGCCTCCCGAACGATGTCGGCGATGTGGGCGAAGCGGGCAGTCAACTTCTCCTTATGCTCCGCCAAACGGGAGCCATATTCTACCACCTTGGCCACACCGCTGGGGTCGAAATGGCGGAGGTTCTCCTCTTCGCAGCGAGCACGGATGAAGAGAGCGTATTTCATCATGTTCTCCCGCGTCCGGTCCATGTCCGGGGCGAAGTCGGCCCTCACCTTGAACAGTTTCTGCACCTGCTCGTCATAGGCGTAGAGGAGATAGTAGGTGAGGGGATCTCCGATGAGCACTACCTTTACCTCGAGGGGGATCGGTTCTGGCTCCAAGCCCACCGTAGATATGAGGCTCATCTGCTGAGCCAGTTCCTCTATCTTGATCTCTTCACTTCTGAGGGCCCTCTTCAAAGCCTCCCAGGCCACCGGTTGCCGCAGGATGGCCTTGGTATCGGCGATCAGGTAACCGCCGTTGGCTCGATGTAAGGCTCCACTTCTTATCATGTTGAAATCGGTCACCAGAGCACCGAACTGGGCCCGGTGCTCGATCCGACCTATCAAGTTGCTATAGGTAGGGTTGGTCTCTAGGATGACCGGTGCCCCTTTAAGATGGGAGTTGTCAACCAAGACGTTAACCCGGTAGTTATCGAAGGGGGACTTGGGAGCGGGCAAGGGTGGGGTTCGGGGCCCTTGTGCTTCCTCCGGTGCCTGAGCAACGGCTTTGATAGCATCCACCTGCTGAATCACATCCCTGCGTACGTCGTCCAAGAAGGCGACAACTTTCGGATGCTGGCTATACTTCTCCTTAAGGGGCTCGAAAAAGTGCCCGATGGCGAATTCGGCGATCTCCTTGTCCAAGTCGCGCAATCTGGCCCTGGCCTTCTTCTCCAGATCCCTCACCTCGCGCAGGGCTTTCTCCAGTTCCTTCTGCAACTCTGGCCTTCGCTCCTCTAGAGCCTTCTTCGTCCCCTCATCGAGTTTCTCGTACTGCTCTCCGCTCAAGACCTGCCCCTCGATAACGGGGGCGATAATGAAGCCCACCGGTGTTCGCAAGAGGGTGAAGCCTTGTTCCTTTAGATACCCCTCTAACTCTCTCAGTTGGGCGGCGCGCTTCTCTTCTAACTCTCTGGTGATTTGGGTTTTGTGTTGCTCATACTCCTCGCTTTCAAAGGCCCGAGGGATCTCCTCCTGCAGATTCTTGATCAACTCATCCATATCCTCGCGCAGACCAGAGGCTCCACCGGGCGGCAAGCGAAGGGCGTGAGGTCTGTAGGGGTCCTCGAAGTTGTTCACGTAACACCAATCGTCGGGAACCGGTTTAGCCAGAGCCCGCTCCTCTAGAAAAGCGTGAACGGTGGTGGTTTTGCCGGAGCCCGTGGGGCCTATGATGAAGATGTTGTAACCGTAGCAAGGGATATCCACCCCAAAGTCGATGGCCCGCGTGGCCCGCACCTGCCCGATGATCTCGGTCAATTCTGGCAGTTCCGTCGTGGACTTAAAGTCGAACTCCCTGGGATCACAGACGCATCTCAGTTCCTCTGGCTTGAGTTCCCTGATCTCCATTTCACCCTCCTGTTACCCAAGAATCACTCTTCACTCCCACAATACCTTGTAAACCGGTT
>JBHIDN010000201.1:0-3857 GCA_046760125.1 Anaerolineae bacterium | reverse complement strand
CCTTGGTCCGCGAATCGCTGGAGCAGACCAGACAGGCGCTCATAGCCCTAGCAGACACCATCGATGCCAGGGATTCTAGCACCTACCAGCACTCCCAAAGGGTGGCTGAGTATGCGGAGATGACCGCCCACCAGATGAGGCTCCCCTATGATGAGGTCGAACTGATCGTCACCTCCGCCCGGTTACACGACCTGGGAAAGATAGGGATGGACAACGTGATGCTATACAAACCAGGCCCCCTTTCCAACGAGGAGCGGAGTGAATTCCAGCGGCATTCCTCTATCGGGGAGTCTTTGGTGGGGCATTTCCCCAAGTTCGGCGCGGGCCGCGACATTGTGCGTCATCATCATGAGCACTTCAATGGTAAAGGCTACCCCAACGGCAAGAAAGGCAAAGAGATACCTCTGGGGGCCAGGATCCTGGCCGTGGCCGATGCCTACGATGCCATGACTTCGGATCGCCCCTACAGGAGCGCCATGTCGAAGGAAACAGCCATAGCCCGCTTGAAGGCGGCCAGCGGGACCCAGTTCGACCCGCAAGTGGTGGAGGCTTTCCTCACCGCTTTGGCGAGGAAGGAAGAAGAAAGAAGATATATGTCCGAGAGGGCCCAGTCTCGGTTGGAAGAGGCTTCCTCCGAAGCGGGCAAAAGATGAGTTTTTTCGTCATCGTTTCTCTGATAGTCGCCCTCCTCAGAGGGGGGAGCCTTCTACGGCTCAGCCAACTCCATATCCGCCACGCTTATCTTATCCTCTTAGGACTCGCTTTGCAGTTGTTCGTATTCTCCCCTCTTGGGGCTCGTTGGGAGCCTCGGGTGGGCTACTTCTATCCAGCCTCCTTGGCTCTCCTTCTCCTGGCTGTGGCCCTTAATCGAGATCTTCCGGGGATCAGGCTCCTCGGTTTAGGACTCTTTTTCAACCTCCTGGTGATAGCGGCTAATGGCGGCCTCATGCCCATCTCTGTCGAGGCTGCGCGCCGGGCGGGGCTCTTCGACGTGATAGCCTCTCTTCAGGCCACAGGCCGCCATAGGCATGTGGCTCTTATGAATGAAGGGACCAAACTTTGGTTTCTGGGGGATACCATCGTCTTGGGGTACCCCTTGCCTTCGGCTAGTGTCTTCAGCCCCGGTGACATCCTGGTGGCTCTGGGCGCTTTCATCTTTCTACAATGGGCGATGCTGGGCCCCAACTGGCTACCCTGCTACCTCCAGGGAGGGAAGCCGGTCGCCTACCTTCTCTCCTTAGGCCAGATTTCCTGGGTCAAGGGAGCTGCCATATTCGGCCTAGGGCTGCTTTTGGGCTGGCTAATCATAGGGTGGGTTCTATGGCCGGTGGAGTACTACGACACCGATCCTCCTGACCTTCGGCGGAGCCACCAAGAGGCCTATATCTCGTTGGTAGCCGACTCCTTTGGCCTTAATGGGGACGTACAACTGGCCAGAGAGCGGCTGCAAGATTTTGACGATGAGAAGATACGGGATATTATCTTGACTCTCTTGGAGAGACAGGGAGAGGATCCCGCCAGCAGCCAGAGGCTCCGTGATCTGGCTCAGGCTCTCGGCTTGTCTCTAGCCCCTGGTGGGGAATAGTTTCTCCATCTGGGCGAAGCTGACCAGAAGCCTTTTGGGCTTCATCCCTACGAAGGCCACCACCACTTCCTCATCATCCCCTACCGACTTACTAGAGACGACTACCCCCTCTCCGAATTGAGAGTGGCGGACCTTGTCGCCAGGATTGAACTGGCGCACTTCCACAGCAGCGGGACCCCTGGGGAGCCGAGTCGCGCCCTCATATTCGGCGCTCCCTGGCCCCCGGCCTGGCAAGTACCGGGGCAGGCTGCTATGTGCCAAGGCAGGCCCCCTCACCAACTGAGGAGGGATATCGAGGAGGAAGCGGGAGGGGGTATTCACTTGGGAGAGGCCTCGCAAGGTGCGGCGGAAGGTGTGGATCAGGTAAAGCCGTTCCTTAGCCCGGGTGATCCCCACGTAACAGAGGCGACGTTCTTCCTCCATCGCTTCCTGATCATCGAAGGAGCGGCTATGAGGGAGGATCCCCTCCTCCAAGCCCACGATGAAGACCGTCGGGAACTCCAGCCCTTTGGCCATGTGAAGGGTGAGGAAAGTGGGGGCGTTAGCCCGCTCATCATAATTATCCACATCGGAGACCAGAGCCACCTCTTCCAAGAAGGTCGTCAACCCCACCTGGGGAGCGAGATCGGCGTACTCGCTGGCTACGCTCCGCAACTCCATCACATTATTCCAACGCTCCTCGCCTTGCTCTGTGCCATCCCTTATATACTCGGCGTATCCTGTCCTCTCCAAAACGAGATCGAAAAGTTCAAGGAGATCCAAACCTTGGCCGGCCTCGATCAATTCCTCCAAGATATTGGCGAACTCCAAGAGGATGCGCTTACTACGAGGGTGAAAGGGTGTCCCCTCTTCCTCTCGCAGTCGACCTAGAGCGGTGTATATAGGGACCCCTAGTCGGTTAGCCCACCCCATAAGTTGCTCCAGCGTCTTTTTCCCTATGGCCCTACGGGGCACATTGATGATCCGTAACAGGCTAAGAGCGTCATAAGGGTTATGGACGAGGCGCAGGTAGGCGATGATATCCTTCACCTCCCGCCGCTCATAGAACCTGGTGGCCCCCACCAGACGGTAGGGCACGCCAGCCCGCACGAAGGCGTCCTCTAGGGCCCGAGATTGGGCGTTGGTACGATACATGACCGCGCAGTCGCCGAGATCGCATACCCCTCGTGCTTCCAAGCGTTGTATCTCGCCCAGGACGTATTGGGCCTCCTCTTCCTCGTCGTAGGCCTCGATGATGGTGAGAGGGAGGCCACACTCCTTCTCTGTCCAGAGTCTCTTCTCCACCCGCGCTTCATTTTTGGAGATGACCGCGTGGGCTGCGTCCAAGATGTTCTGGGTGGAGCGGTAGTTCTGCTCTAGAAGGATGATCTTCACCTCTGGGAAGTCCTTTCGAAAACGGCGGACGTTGCGGAAATCGGCCCCCCGCCAGGTGTAGATGCTCTGGTCCTCATCCCCTACTACAAAGAGGTTCCGGTGCTCCAAGGCCAATAGTTTCACCAGTTCATATTGAGCCATATTGGTATCTTGGAATTCGTCCACCAGGACATGTTGGTAGCGCCGTCGGTACTTATCCAGAACATCTTCGTCATTTTGAAAGAGATCCACGGTCTTGGTGAGAAGGTCATCGAAATCTAGGGCCTTGTTTGAGGCCAAGAGTTCCTGATAACGGTGGTAGACTCTCCCTGCTATCTCGTGCCAGTAGGTGGGGAAGGGGAAAGCGGAAGGGGGGATCAGTTCGCACTTGGCGTGGGAGATGGCGGCCAGGAGTGCCCTGGGGCGATAGGTCTTCTTATCGAGCCCCAATTCATCTATCACTTCGGCTACTAGATTGACCTGGTCGTTCTCATCATAGATGACGAAGTTCCTCTCTATCCCTGCCCGTTCGCTCTCCCGGCGGAGGATGCGGACACAGGTGGCGTGAAAAGTGCCTATCGTTATCTCGCGAAGCCCAGGGCCCAGGAGTTGGAAGAGACGCTCCTTCATCTCTCGGGCCGCCTTATTGGTAAAGGTAACGGCCAAGAGGCGGTAGGGTTTTACACCTCGCTCCTTGACCAGATAGGCCACCCGATGGGTAAGGACCCGTGTCTTACCGCTGCCGGGCCCAGCCACCACCAAGATGGGCCCCTCGGGAGCCTCCACGGCCTGGCGCTGAGCGGGGTTAAGGCCCTCCAAGATATTCATATTTCCATTTTATCACCTTTCGTCCTCCCTGGCCATTGTAATAGGTCAACAGATCGTTACCACCCTCAGGGTTACAGGCGAAGAGCAAATC
>JBHIDN010000200.1:0-3861 GCA_046760125.1 Anaerolineae bacterium | reverse complement strand
GATCACCTCCTCCTTGCCCACGATCACCTTTCCCACATTCTCTTTGACGCGCTCCGCCATCCGATGGATCATCTTGGCTCCTTTCACCAAACCCCTGCCTATATCACCTAGACCGAGGGGCTGAGGTTCAACTCCCTTGCTCACCCATACGAGTTAGTATAGAATTCGTCAAGCCAAGGGAGGAGAAATTCCCATGCCCCATCACCGCCCTGAATCGGTGCCCACCCCAGCCATCTGGAAGAGTGTCCCTTTCGCTGAACTCAGCCGCGACAACCAACTGATAGCCCTCTCCCTGTTCCTCTGGGGGACCTCTGAAGGATTGTGGTTCTATGTTTACCCTCTCTATATCAAAAGCCTGGGCGCTGACCCGGAAGAGATAGGCTTCGTCATCTCTGTAGCGATGATGGGAATGGCAGCCACCTTCATACCGGCTGGGTTGTTAGCCGACCGTTATAGCCGGAAGAAGATCATGCTGATCGGCTGTCTGCTGGGCCTTTTCTCTATAATCTTGGTAGCCTTAGCCCCAGATTGGCGTGCCTTGCTTCCCGGTTTTCTCCTCTATTACATGTCGGCCTTTGCTGGACCAGCCATGAACAGTTATATCGCCAACGCTAGCGAGGGACAGGATCTAAATCGAGCCTTTACCGTGATGACCGCCGCTTATTCAGCGGGCTTCATCTTCTCTCCGGCCCTAGGAGGCTGGTTGGGAGAAAGGGTAGGGATGCGAAACGTCTTTCTTCTCTCCGCCTCTCTCATCGTCCTCTCTACCTTGGCCATCTTCCCCCTTAAGGAACAGCCTGTATCTTACCACTCAGCGGCTTTGAGGATAAAACCCCTCTTGAAGCACCGTCTATTCTGGGGGTTGAGTTTGGTGGTGGCTTTCATCTACTTGGTGACTTATCTGGGCTGGCCTTTGACCCCCAATTTCTTGCAGGAGGTGCGAGGCTTAGACCTTTCCCTCATCGGCACCCTAGCCACTGCCCAATCCTTAGGTGCGGTCTCCCTAGCCATCTTCTTGGGCAGGGTCTCACGGGGTGCGTGGGGGGTGGTTGCCGCTACACTCCTCATCTGGGCTTCTTATGGCCTATTGCTTCTCTTTCCCTTCCCTCTTGCCATAGCCTGCGCCTATTTTCTGCGAGGTTCCTTCTCTGCCTTAGCCTCCCTTTCCTCGGCCCAGGTGGGGAAGATCTTAGAAAGCCCCTCCATGGGGCTAGGTTTTGGCCTCTTCGCTACCCTGCGCAGTCTAGCCTTGGTGCCGGGGCCCTACATCGCTGGCTACCTCTACTCTGTGCGCCCCGACCTCCCTTTTCTCGCCTCGATAGCCTCCATACCTGCGGTGCTGTTACTGATCACGATAGTTCTGAGAAGATCACTCTAGAAGTCTCTTGCTCATCCCTACCCATTCCTCTTGGTAGCCTCTCTTCTCGTATAACCCTCGGGCCACGAGGTTATGAGCCGCCACCGATAGGGCGATGAACCGGTACCCCCTTTCCCGCCCCCATCTCTCAGCCAGTTCTCCTTACAGGATCCCGTAGGGAAAGGAAGCGTCGCCCTAACCCCTTTCTACGCTCTTTCTCCTCCACATAGATGTCGAGAATGAGGGCCTGTTTTTGCCCCGTAAAGTAGTTGGTATTCTCGGTCAACCAGATGTAGCCCGCGAACTGTCCCGCTTCGTCCCTGGCCACAAACGCTTGGTGGGGCCGACCCCGATCACCTCTTATCTCCCTTATGAGCCTGCTCAGCCTTTGGGATACCGACCCCTTCTCTAGCCCTTCTCGACGTTGGGGCGATAGGTCTCGCCAAGCGGTCTCTTTGCTCCTCTCCACGATGAGAGACCAATCGCTCTCCCTGGCTCCCACGATCTGGAACCCCATCTCTCCTCCGAAGAGGGGCAAGCCCTCTTGACACCTGCCGACTTTATTAAATGACCCCCAGTTCCTTTCCTACCTTCTCGAAGATCGAAAGCCCCTTGTCTAAGTCTTCCCGACTGTGGGAGGCGGAGTTCATCACCCGAATGCGGGCCAAGCCGCGAGGGACGGTGGGGTAGCCGATAGCCATGGCGAAGACCCCCTCCTCGAAGAGACGCCGGGAGAACTCTTGGGCCAGGGGCGCCTCTCCCAACATCACCGGGGTGATGGGGGTCTCGCTCTTGCCGGTGTCGAACCCCAGGCTTTTCATCCCCTCTTTGAAATAGCGGGTGTTATCCCACAGTTTGTCCACCAGTTCGGTGGAGGAGTCCAGAAGATCGACGGCCGCGATGCAGGCGGCGGTATCGGCGGGGGTGACAGCGCTGGAGAAGATGAAGGGGCGTCCCCTTTGCCGGAGCCACTCCACGATCTTCTTTCTGCCGGCTATGTACCCTCCGACGACGCCGAAGGCCTTGGATAAGGTCCCCATCTCGATATCTACTCTCCCATGGAGGCCGAAATGGTCAACCACGCCTCGGCCACCACGCCCCAAGACCCCTTCGCCGTGGGCATCATCTACCATAAGGAGCAGGTTGTGCTCTTCCGCGACCTCCACCAGATCCGGCAGGGGGGCGATATCGCCATCCATAGAGAAGACACCGTCGGTGACGATTAAACCTCGACGGTACTCCCTCTCCGCTTCGACGACCTCTCTCAGACTCTTGGCATCCCGATGGGCGAAGCGGACGATCTTAGCCCGAGATAGGCGACAGCCGTCGATGATGCTGGCGTGGTTCAACTCATCGGAGAAGATGGCATCTTCTCTCCCCACTAAAGCGGGGATGGTGGCTAGGTTGGCGCAGAAGCCCGATTGCAAGGAGATGGCTGCCTCCACCCCTTTGAACTCGGCCAGCCTCCTCTCCAACTCCAGGTGGAGGTTCATCGTCCCGGCGATGCTCCGCACCGCTCCTGGCCCCACGCCGTACTTCGCCAACGCCTTTTGGGCGGCCTCCTTAAGTTGGGGGTGGTTGCAGAGACCTAGGTAATTGTTGGCGCAAAAATTGAGCACCCGCTTCCCATCTACAGTGATCCACGCCCCCTGCGGCGACTCGATAGTCCGGATCACGTTATAGAGCCCTTGCTCTTTCAACTCCTCTATTTGTTCATCGAGGAAGGCCAGTTTATCTTTCGCCATCTTATCTCCTTTCTAGGGAAATAGTATCACCTTCCCGCACTGGCCCGATCTCATCAGTTCCATCCCCTTCTCGAAATCCTCCAGGGGCAGCCTGTGAGTGATGATAGGGCTCACATCCACAATGCCGGAGGCCAGAAGCGCCCGAGTGCGGTACCAGGTCTCATAGATCAACCGACCCACTGCACCGTAAACCGTTACCCCTTTGAAGATGATCTCCTCGGCTAGGTCTATCTCCAAAGGCTGGGAGGGTATGCCCAGAAGAACGGCATAGCCGCCGTTTCTTAACGCTTTCAGCCCCTGATGGATGGCCGAGGGGTGTCCAGACATCTCCAGGAGGAGATCCACCCCCTGGCCATCGGTGGCAGTCAAAACCTCCTCCGCTACATCGACCTTGGTGGCGTCGAGGACCAGGTCTGCCTTCATGCGGCGGGCCAGATCTAGGCGATAGGGGATAACCTCGCTAGCGTAGATAGCGGCTGCACCCGCTGCCTTGGCGATGCCGATAGCCATGAGGCCGATGGGCCCACAGCCGGTTATAAGCACCCTCTGGCCCGTGGGAGGGTAGGAGAAGGCGGCATGGACAGCGTTGCCGAAGGGCTCCTGGATGGAGGCTACCTCCAAAGGGAGATCAGGGGGGTTAAGCCAGGCGTTTTCTGCGGGAAGGGCCACGTATTCGGCGAAACTGCCAGATCTATCCACGCCGATGATGGAGCAATTTCGGCAGACATGCGACTGGCCGGTGCGGCACTGGTAACAGAC
>JBHIDN010000199.1:0-3868 GCA_046760125.1 Anaerolineae bacterium | reverse complement strand
ACCGGCCGGCCCGTAGGCAGTTCCTTGTCGAAATACCCGATCTCGAACAACTCTTGAAGAAACTCGATCAGTTCATCCACGTCATTCTCGCCACCTGGACAGCCAAAGGGCGGGCATGGCACATCTGAATCCAACTAGCTGAATAGATTCTACCCTCCAGGGAGTAAAGGTCCCCTACAGTCAGGCACTTACTAGACGTGATGATTACCATCTTCGTTTGTTGGAATAGCCGCACGCATATCCGCGTGGGATGTAAGTTAAGTTGAACTAGAGAAGGCAGGTTCCTTGTGAATGGGGCAAGATTCTAAACTGTCTCGCTATCGTTGGCCTTCAACATCTTGGGCGTGATCGTAATCCGCACGGGTTTCGTTATGAACGGCCCTATGGCAGACCCTATGAATAGCGCTCTATCAGGTCATCGATGCCCATATCTACGGTGCCAGCAGGAGAAGAGCGTTGGCTAGACCCGCTGCTTTCTCCCTTCACTCCATTCCCAGGAGTTGTTTGGCCTTGCGCACCGCTGCCCCAGCATCAGGCGCATACCCATCGGCGCCGATCTGATCAGCATATGCCTCTGTCACCGGCGCTCCACCCACCATTACTCTTACTCTGCCTCGCAGCCCCGCATCAATCAAGGCCTCGATTGTGCTCTGCATGGCGGGCATGGTTGTGGTGAGCAAGGCCGACATGGCTACTATGTTTGGCTCATGCTCCCGCACAGCAGCTACGAACTTTTCTGGCCCCACATCGACTCCCAAGTCTGTGATGACAAACCCAGCCCCTTCTAGCATCATGCAGACCAGGTTCTTGCCGATATCATGCAAGTCGCCTTCGACAGTGCCAGCGACCACTTTTCCAACCGGCTGGAACTCGCCTTCGACTAGGAGGGGCTTAAGGACAGTCAGCCCCCTCTGCATCGCTCGGGCGGCGATGAGCATCTCCGGCACGTAGAACTCTTCCCGCTTAAAGCGATCTCCTACCTCGGTCATGGCTGGGATGAGATACTGGGAGATGATCTGGGGCGCGGGCACCCCCTCAGCCAGCGCTCGCTTCACCAGCCCTGCCACCGCTGGCGCATCGCTGGCGATGGTCTTCTCGTAGATCCATTTCCCTTCCTTCCCGGTGTATCTTCTACTCCAAAGAGTCTCTTCTCGAAATGGCAAAGAAAAGAGCGGTCTCTGTGCCTTGGCTTTAGGAGACGATGCCGCCCAGGCTAATTTGGTCGTTTCTTGCCCGCACCGATGAAAGTCACCGCTGAAAGGTTATGCAGCCTTCCTAGGTTTGCTAAGGTGATGGTCTGAAGCAAGATACCGCTCCATAATAGGGCTGGCCTGGATGGCGTCCACGATCTTAGCAGGAAACTTGTTGACAAACCGACCTAGTTTGTTTATAATATTATTAAGTGAAAACTATTTTTATACAATAACAATTGTACTATAAGATAGAGATCGCCGCAATGGAGCGAGAAAGGGCGGTGCTGCAGGTCGCCGGTAGGAGAGGCGAAAGGCGCAACCGGGAGAGTGGCTTGCGCGAGGTGTGCGCAGGAGGGGTCTCGGGGGGTAGATGTCTTATGGGGCCAGTAGCCTAGGTGCTTTGGCTACTGGCATTATTGTTTTATTAAGGAGTCGATATCAGAAGGCGATGAGCCTGTATACCTTCTCTCCAAGGGATATAGAGCCCCTCATCGAGGGTTTGGCCATAGTGGGGACGGGCGGCGGAGGCTCCCCCTACTGGGGTAAGGTCATCCTGGAGCACGAGTTTAGCGTGGGGCGCACCCTCGCTATGATCGACCTAGAAGATATCAACGAGCAGGCCACCGTGGTCAGCGGGGGGATCATGGGCTCAGTGAAGGTGCTGGAGGCCATGGGGGTCGAGGAGGTGATGCGCCATTGGGAGGAGCGATTCGAGTTATTAGAGGTGAGTCGGGTGATGGAGACCATCCTGAACCGGGAGATCGATCATGTGGTGCCCTTTGAGGTGGGGGCACTAAATACCCCGGTCATTCTCTCCTTGGGGGCGCGTCTGGGCATCCCGGTCATCGACGGTGACGCCTTGGGCCGCTCGGCACCAGAGACCCAGATGACCAGTCTCATCGGCCACGGGGTTTCCCTCACCCCCATGCCCCTTATCGATTACCAGGGCAACGTGGTGATCGTCCATGATGCGGTCGATCCTGCCTACGCCGATGAGTTGGGGCGCTGGGTGGTGACCAAGGGCGGGGGGATGGGGGCCAACAACCACTATCCCATGAGTGGACGCCAGGCGAAAGAAGCGGTGGTTCCCAACACTATCAGTGGGGCGCTTGAACTAGGCCGTGCGGTGCTACGGGCCCGAGAGGAGGGCGGTGATCCCGTCGCTGCCGCGATTGGACTCCTGGGCGGTTTGCGGCTCTTCGCCGGCACCGTTACGTCCCTGTGGGAAGAGGAGAGGATGGGGTTCTATTACACCATCGCTTCCTTGGAAGGGGGTGAGGAGTTCAGCGGGCGGATGGCTCAGCTGGTGATCAAAAACGAGACCATGTTACTCTCCATCGACGAAGAGATAAAGGTCTTCTTCCCTGACCTCGTCTGCATGCTGGAGCCAGCCACGGGGCGAGGGGTGATGAGCGTGGATTTGGAGGTAGGAACACCGCTGGTCTTGGTGGGGGTGCCTTGTCATCACCGCCTTCGCGAGGCTGCGCAATCGGAGATAGGAACGGTGGCCTTTAGCCCAGCCCGTTACGGTTACCCGGAACTGAAATACCAGCCTATCGAGACGCTGGTGCAGGGATTCAGATAGACCGTTGAGACACTATGGTTGAGGAGATGACGGGGCGAGAGCGGGTATTGACCGCCTTAGCCCATCGCGAACCGGATAGGATACCCATCGACTTTGGTAGCACCTGGATCACCACTATCACCATCTCCGCCTATGAGCGGCTGAAGGAGCATTTGGGCCTCGAAAGCGAGACTATCCTCATGGAGCGGATGCAGCAGGTGTGCATGGTGGACGAGCGGATCTTGGAGATCTTCGATGTTGACACCCGAGGTGTCTTCTACGGCCCGCCCGAATTGGAGTGCAACCAGTGGGTCGAACTCTCGGATGGCCGCTATCGCGATGCCTGGGGCATCACCTGGCAGAAGCCGTCCACTTCCTACTACTATGACATGGTAAAGCCCGCCCTGGGCGGGGAGATCACTTTCTCCGATGTAATCAACCATCCCTGGCCTGACCCCCATGACCCGGGCTACACGCGGGGCCTGCGTGACCGGGTGAAGAAGCAGCGGGAGAGCACCGATTGTGCCTTGGTCCTCAACCTCTCAGTCTGGTTCGTGCAATGTAGCCAGTTCATCCGTGGCTTTGAGGATTGGTTCGTCGATATGGTGGCCCAACCCCGCGTAATGGAGACCCTCTTCGACGTCCTGGTCGATATCATGCTAGCCACCATCGGCGATGTGCTGGCCGAGGTGGGCGACCTGGTGGATGTAGTTTCGGTGTCCGACGATGTGGGCACCCAAGACCGGACCGTGGTCTCCCCGGAGATGTACCGCCGCCTGATAAAGCCTCGCCAGGCCAAGGCCTTCGCCTACATCCATGAACGGACCGAGGCTCCTCTGATGTATCACACTTGTGGCTCGGTGTATGACATCATGGGGGACCTCATCGAGATCGGGGTGGATGCCCTCAACCCGGTACAGACCACGGCGGCGAAGATGGAACCAGAGCGGTTGAAAGGGGAGTTCGGCGATCGGATTTCTTTCTGGGGTGGGATCGATAGCCATCGCGTGCTACCTTGGGGAACGAAGGAAGAGGTGAAAGAGGCAGTATGTAGAATCATACATACCCTTGGCCCTGGTGGTGGCTATATCTTGAATTCGGTGCACAATAT
>JBHIDN010000198.1:0-3888 GCA_046760125.1 Anaerolineae bacterium | reverse complement strand
CTATCAGCCCATACTTCAAGGCCACATTAACCTCATCGAGGATCACCAAGTCATAGGAGCCAGAGGTGAGAACCTGGCGCGCCTCTCGGAGAGCCTCTTGGGCCATCTCTCTGTCCACAGGCTCCGGCTTCTCCGGGTCCACGAACTCTGGCCGGCCAAACTGTCGAAGGGTGATCCGAGGGTGGCCGCCTACCGTTTTCAGTTCCCCATAATTGGGCCAGCCTTTCATAAATTGGATGATGTAGACCCTCAAGCCGTGGCCCGCCGCCCGCATAGCCAGGCCCAGGGCGGCCGTCGTCTTCCCCTTCCCCTCACCGGTATAGACCTGCACCAACCCCCGCTTCAGCCCCACCCTATCTTCTCCGAGTCTTCACTTCTCGTCTTGGCCGTTGCCCTTCTTTTGCAAAGCCGAGAGGAAACTCTCTATCCCCGCACGAGCGGCTTCGCTCTGTAGCCGTAACCTCTCCTGTGCGGCTTCGCTCTGCAGTCGCAACCTCTCCCGTAAGGCATCCAGATTCACCAGGGGAGGTATCTTCTCATCGGGGAGTTTCTGGTACAACTCTATCAGAACACCATGGGCGCCTTGAGGGTGGACGAAGGCTATCTTCTTGCCTCCCGTGCCTATGCGGGGCTCCCTATCGATCAGTTCCACCCCCCTCTCCTCCAAGCGAGCCAATATCGCTTCTATGTCCTGCACCTCAAAGCAGATATGGTGCATCCCTTCCCCCCGTCTCTTCAGAAAACGGGCTACCGGCCCCTCCTCGTCTATGGGCTCGAGCAGTTCTACCTCGCTCTCCCCGGCGGGCAAGAAAGCCACCACCACTCGCTGCTCAGACTCCGCCTCGCTATGGGCCAACCTGAGGCCAAGGGTCTTATAGAAGGCCAAAGTCTCCTCTATACTCTTTACGGCGATACCTATATGGTCAATCTTCTTTATCACGACCGCCTCCTTCGCCAGCCATCGCTTTGGCTATCATAGCCAGAACTCTAGGGCTTACTTCAAAGACTAGCCGTTGGTTTATACTCTCCAAATACCATCCGCAGCACATCGCTTATCTCCCCCAAGGTGACATGAGCCTCCACACACGAAAGCATCGGGGGCATGAGGTTCTCATCCCCTTCGGCCCTACTCTTAAGTTCATCTAACGCTCTTCTGACCTCATCGCCATCTCGATCCTTCCGTAAAGCGACTAACCGCTCCATCTGCTTCTCCCGTACTTGGGGATCCACCCGTAGAAGGCTCTTGGGCCTCTCTGGGGGGCTGGTGAAGCGGTTAACCCCCACGATCACCCGGCTCCCCTCCTCGATCTCCCGCTGATATTTGTAGGCGCTCTCTGCAATCTCATGTTGCATAAAGCCGACCTCGATAGCCCTGACCGCTCCCCCTAAATCGTCTATCCGATCGATATAATCTTGAGCCCCCTCCTCGATCTCCTGAGTCAACCTCTCTAAGCAATAACTGCCCCCTAGGGGGTCAACGGTGTGGGTGACCTCGCTCTCGTAAGCGATGATCTGCTGTGTCCGCAAAGCCACCCGCACCGCCAACTCACTAGGCAGAGCCAGAGCCTCATCCATGGAGTTGGTGTGCAACGATTGAGTTCCACCCAGGACGGCAGCCAGGGCTTGGATCGCCACTCGCACTATATTATTCTCTGGCTGCTGAGCGGTGAGGGTAGAGCCCGCCGTCTGGGTGTGGAAGCGGAGCACGCAGGAGCGGGGATCCTCTGCCTTGAACCGCTCCCGCATAATGCGGGCCCAGAGCCGGCGCGCGGCTCGGAACTTGGCTACCTCTTCCAGAAAGTCGCTATGAGCGCTGAAGAAGAAGGAGAGACGAGGGGCGAACTCATCCACCGCCAAACCTTTGGCCAGAGCCCCTTCTACATAGGCGATGGCATTAGCCAAGGTGAAGGCCACTTCCTGGATCGCTGTGGCCCCCGCCTCTCGCATATGGTAGCCGCTGATAGATATGGTGTTCCAGCGGGGCATCTCTTGCTGGCTATAGGCAAAGATGTCAGTGACCAACCGCATGGAAGCCTGAGGAGGGAAGATATAGGTACCTCGGGCCACGTACTCCTTCAATATGTCGTTCTGGGTGGTACCTCGCAATCGGGATGGAGCCACCCCTTGCTCCTGGGCCACGGCGATATACATAGCCAATAGGATGGGTGCTGTAGCGTTGATAGTCATGGAGGTAGATATCCGATCTAAGGGGAGCCCCTCAAGCAAGATCTCCATATCCGGCAAGGAAGAGACGGCTACCCCCACCTTTCCTACCTCCCCTTCGGCGAGAGGGTGATCGGAATCATAGCCCAACTGGGTGGGAAGATCGAAAGCCACGGAGAGCCCGGTCTGACCTTGAGAGAGAAGGTACTTGAATCGTTGATTGGTCTCCTCAGCGGTAGCATAACCTGCATACTGGCGCATAGTCCAGGTTCGCCCCCGATACATGGTAGGATAGATCCCCCGGGTGAAAGGGTACTGACCAGGGAAACCCAGGTCTCGCCAGTAGTCTAAATCGACATCCGCGGGGGTATAGAGCCGCTCCACCGGGATCCCAGAGCCGCTTAGAAACTTCTCCTTCGATTCGGGATGACGCTTTAAGGCCTCGCTGAGAAGGCCCTCCTCCCACTCTCTTTTAGATTTAGCGATCTCCTCCAATAGACAGCCCCCTCAGGCTAAATATGACCCTCCTATAGAAGGGCCACTTCAACTCTATCACGCATCGGAAGGGGTGTCAAGGCGAGGCCCCTTGACAAAACCCTTTCAAGACTTTAAGATGGTCCAAACTGCCCTAAACAGGCAGAGGGGAGTGAGGTTCATTCGATCTGGAGAGAGGAGACTTAGGATGGAGAAGGAAGAGGTACTGAAAAAGGCGGAGTCGGAGGGTGTCAAGTTCGTGAACCTTTGGTTCACGGATATAGTGGGCATGGTGAAGAGCGTGACCATCCCCCTCGATCAACTCCCAGCCTGTCTCGACTACGGGGTCTGGTTCGATGGCTCCTCCGTGGAGGGGTTCGCCCGCATCGCGGAGAGCGATATGTACCTGGTACCGGACCTCAGCACCTTCGCCATCATCCCCTGGGAAAAAGAGAAGAGCAAGACCGCCCGACTGATCTGCAATGTCTATACCCCTCAAGGGGATCCCTTTGTGGGGGATCCCCGGTTCGTGCTAACGCGAGCCATAGAAGAGGCCCAAGAGATGGGATACCTCTACAAGACAGGGCCAGAGATGGAGTTCTTTCTCTTTAAGCCTGGAGAGGATGGCAGCATCGCTCCCATACCCCATGATCAGGCTGGCTACTTCGATGTCCCTACCGACCTAGACATCGATGTGCGCCGTCAGATAGTCAACGCCCTTAAAGCGCTCGGCATCCGAGCGGAGGCGATCCACCACGAGGTAGCCCCTGGCCAACATGAGATCGACTTCGAGTATAGCGATGCTCTTCAAGCGGCCGATAACACGATAACCGTTAAGTTGACAACCAAAGCCATCGCCCAAATAAACGGCCTCCACGCCACCTTCATGCCCAAACCCATCGCGGAGATCAACGGCTCTGGGATGCATACCCATCAGAGCCTGGTTCATGGGGAGACCGGCCAGAACGCCTTCGCCGACCCTGAGGATGAATACGGCCTCTCTGAGATAGCGAAATATTTCATCGGTGGTCAGTTGCACCATGCACGGGGAATGTGCGCTATCTTGGCCCCCTTGGTCAACTCTTACAAGCGCCTGATCCCCGGTTACGAGGCTCCGGTCTACATCAGTTGGGCGCGCATCAACCGCTCGGCTCTGATCCGGGTGCCCCAGGTTAACCCCGACCGCCTCGATCTGACCCGTCTGGAGTTGCGCTGCCCGGATCCCAGTTGCAACCCCTATCTCGCCTTCGC
>JBHIDN010000197.1:0-3932 GCA_046760125.1 Anaerolineae bacterium | reverse complement strand
GCTTTCGACAGGCATCTCCAGAAGGGAGGCTAAGCGTTGGATCACCTCCTCTTCTTTATCCCGGGGAAGATCGGCTGGGACTACAGAGACCGTGAAACTGGGGATATTTCTGACTAGGAGTCTCCCCTGACGGTCGTAGATCACTCCCCGGGGCGCCGGGATGGAAACCAGTCGGAATCTATTGCGGTTGGCTCTCTCTCGACTCTCCTCCCCTTGTGCGATCTGGAGCCGCCAGGTTTGGAGAGCGAGGAGGGAAAAGAGCAAGACGATGATAATCCGGAAGACCGTGATCTTAGCGTCGGGCTTTCTCTTTTCCATCGCCTTTCCCGGTGTCAAAACCATGAAGGCCACATCTGGTCATAGCCAAGTCAGGGAGCGAGCCTCTAATTTTGATTATAGCGAAGGGGGCGGTTCTTGACAAGGGATCGATGCTCGGCCTTTTTACCACTCCATTCGCTCTGGACCGATCCGACGATGGAGCCAGGAAAGGAAGGGGTAAAGGGGAAGCATGACCAATGTGTTGAGAAAACCGGTAGGAAGCAATACCTCTAGGAAGGTCTCCCCCCACAGGGCTGGCCGCCCAAGAAGTTGCCAGGCTAGAAGCAGGGCTAAGTTGTACCCCAACGTGGCTAGGAATATGATGGCTAAGGGAAAAAGGATATTGGTGCGGTATATGACCTTCTGTCCGAGGCTGGTTAGAAAGGTCAAGAGAGTGAGAATGAGAGCCGAGAGCCCTAGAGGGGTGGCGGAGAGGAGATCTAGAGCCAGCCCACCTATGAATGCCCAGAGGAGCCCTTCCTTAACCCCACGGAGCAGACCCCAAGAGACCACCAGCAGCACCACTAGGTCGGGCTTTAGGACACCCCGAGAGAGGTGGGGCAAAAGGGAAGATTGAAGGAGAGCGGCGCTGGTCAAAAGCAGAACCGCGGCATAGGGGTTCATTGTTCGAAATCGGTGATGATCATCACCATCTCCAAGTGGCCGAACTCCACCGTGGGCTCTACCTCCGCCTCCTGGAAGAGTTCGATATCTTTCTGTCGGACGGCGGTCACCTGACCGATAACCAGCCAGCGGGGAAAGTTACCCCCCAGTCCGGAGGTGAGGACTAAATCGCCTACCTTCACTTCTTCTCCTTGTTGAATGTACCGCATCACTACGCCTCCGCCCGGTTTCCCCTGGACCACCCCTGTGGCCCTAGAGTTCTGGATCAAGGCGTTAACTGAACTGGAGGCATCGGTGATGAGAAGTACTCTGGAGGAGCGGGGATAGGTTTCCACCACCCTTCCCACTAGACCCTGAGAAGTGACCACCGGCATCCCCACGGCTATCCCATCGCCGCTACCTCGGTCGATGGTGATGTACTCCAGCAGGTTACTGGGATCGCGACCGATCACCTGGGCAGAGACTAACTGGTAGTTGGGGTTCGCCTCCTTGAAGCCCAGTTGCTGGCGCAGGGTGATGTTCTCGATCTCTGCCTCGCGGAGGCGTACGTTCTCGATGACTAACTGATCAACCAACTTCTGCAACTCCTCGTTTTGGCTCCTTAACGTTTCTAGGTCTTGGAAGTAGCGACCTAGGTTGGTGAACCTCTCCCCCAAGGAATCAAGGCCCCGTTGGAGGGGGAAAAACAACTGGGCCACGATGTTCTCTACCGGCCTTAGGAGATGAGTGACCTCTAGGGCTAGAAAAGCCAGGATGAACAGAAGAAGAAGTAGAGCCACGGGGGCGCCTCGCATTTGGGACAACGGACGTTCCTTCCTCAGCCTCGCCGGGGCGTAGTGCTCCTTTGGGTGCTCGTCAAAACGTGGCGAAGGGTGTCCAACTCCTCCAGCACCTTACCGGCACCACGCACCACGCAGGTCATGGGATCCTCAGCTGCATAGACCCGCATCTTTGCCTCTTCGGAGAGGCGCTCCGCCATCCCTTTCAGAAGGGCCCCACCCCCGGCTAAGGCGATCCCCTGTTCCATGAGATCAGCCACCAACTCCGGAGGGGTTTGATCGAGGGTGGTCTTCATAGCATCGATGATCACTTCTAGGGCGGGAGAAAGAGCCTCTCGGATCTCTATGCTGGAGATCTCCACCGCCTCCGGCAAGCCGGAGATGAGGTTGCGGCCCCGGAGGAGCATAGTCTGCTCCTCTGGGAGGGGATAAGCGGAGCCTATGGCTATCTTCACCCTCTCTGCTGTCCTCTCTCCGATGAGGAGGTTATATTTCTGACGGGCGTATTGGACTATCCCCTCATCCATCTCATCCCCCGCTACCCGGATGGAGGTGGAAACCACGATGCCGCCCAGAGATATGACCGCCATCTCCGAGGTGCCACCACCGATATCGATGACCATGCTTCCCACCGAGTCGTTCACGGGCAGTCCCGCTCCGATGGCGGCCGCCATCGGCTGCTCGATGAGATAGGCTTCTCGGGCACCAGCGCTGACACAGGCGTCGTGCACCGCTCGCTTCTCCACCTCGGTGACCCCGCTGGGGAGACCGACCACCACCCGGGGCCGGGGGATGGGAAGGAATACCTTCTCGTGTACCTTCTGAATAAAGTAGTGAAGCATTCGCTCGGTGACGTCGAAGTCGGAGATGACACCATCCCTCAGGGGACGGATAGCCACGATGTTGGCCGGGGTCCGCCCCACCATCTCTTTCGCTTCCTGGCCGATGGCCAATATCTTCTTGGTCTTCGTCTCTATAGCCACCACGGAAGGCTCGTTGATGACGATCCCTTGGCCTCGCACCAAAACCAAAGTATAGGCGGTTCCCAAGTCGATGCTGATATCGCGGGAGAAAAGGCCCAAGATGGCGTTCAAGGGGTTAAACACGGATCTCTCCTCTCTAACTGCCTTTTCCGTATAAGAGACTGCTTCTGGGCAATTATACCACAAGAACCATCAGCAAAAAAGGGGCGGGCTAGCCCGCCCCTTTTCACTCCTCGTCCCAGGTTCATTCTTCTGAGGCTTCCTCGGGAGGCTCCTTTTCTCTCCCCTCTACTTCTTCTCTCTCTGGGGATATGATCTCCACCTCGGTGGGCACCACCTCCTCGACTACCTCCTCCACCGCCCTAAGAGGCAGGATCTGGGCTACCACCTCCTCCTTATCGGTGAGGATCTCCACGTCGGGGTCAACTTTAAGGTCGCCCACTAGTATAGCCTGGTCTATCTCGACCAGATCCTCCAGGTTCACCTCTATCGACTCTATGAGGTTAGAGGGTAAGCACTCCACTTCCACGGAATCGAGTCCGCGAACGAGGACGCCCTCTCGTTTCTCCATCACGGGAGACTGGCCTATGAACACCAGAGGGACCTCGGTAGTGATCTTCTCTGTCATCACCACCTCGTAGAAATCTACATGCAGGAGGGCGTGAGTGATGGGGTCTAACTGCACCTCGCGAGCCAGGGTCATCCTTGGCTCCTTGTCATCTCCCACCCGAAGGGTGATCAGGTGATGGCTCCCCACTCGCTCTAGGACCCGTCGTAGGCTTCGCTCCTCGATCTGTAAAGGGAGGGGCTCCCTCCCCTGGCCGTAGAGGATGGCGGGGACGAGTCCCTGCCGTCGCAGTTGCTTCACCTGCTTGCCAATAACCGCCCGCTTCTGGGCCCCCAATTCTATCTCTTCCATCAATCAATCTCTCCCGGTGAATATGCTCCTTAAAGCATAGATGAAGGCGAGGCTGGCACCCAGAGCAGCACCCAAGGCGAGGGCTGATTTCTGATCCAGCATAGTGGTCACTGAACCCTCAATGGGACCGCTGGCGACAAATATGCTTCTGACCTCATCGGCTTTGATCTTGCCCGCTACCAGGACCCCAGCGCCGCCTTGGGTTATCTCCACCTCTTGCCCGGAGACTACGAGCGCTCCCGAACGCTCAAGATTGATCGTCTCGCCTCGTACAGCCAAAGCCCCACCTTGCCGGATGGTCACCTTCTC
>JBHIDN010000196.1:0-3943 GCA_046760125.1 Anaerolineae bacterium | reverse complement strand
GTTGCACCTCCAACTCTATCGTCGCCTCATCTGGGGGAGCCCAGCTCCTTCCCAGGGGAGCCCCATCGGTGATATAGTAGAAACCGGGCGCTACTCCTTCCAGGTCATTCCCACACCCGGCCACTGCAAGGATCACATCTCCCTCCACGAGCCCCGACAAGGCTGGCTTTTCACCGGCGACGCCTACATCGGCGGGCTAGATAAGGCTTTGCAGGCCGATAGCGACATCTACGCTATCATCTCTTCGCTGAAGAGGCTGAGCGCTTTGTCTGCCCAGCGCCTATTCCAGGGTTCAGGGACCGTGCGGGACGACCCTCAAAAGACCATCGAGAAAAAGGCAGAATATCTGGAGGAGTTGGGGGAGAAGGTGCGGCAACTTCACGGCCTGGGCTTGAGCCCAAAAGAGATAAGGGATCGCCTCCTGGGACGGGAACTGCCCATAGCCTACTGGACCCT
This sequence comes from Anaerolineae bacterium, assembly GCA_046760125.1. Taxonomy (GTDB): domain Bacteria; phylum Chloroflexota; class Anaerolineae; order UBA7937; family UBA7937; genus UBA7937. The sequence continues at coordinate 3,487 of JBHIDN010000196.1, read as the reverse complement.
GGGCCACTTCTCGGGGCTCAATCTAGTGCGGTCGTATCTCAACGAATAGTTTAGTAGGGCAGGTATGGAAACCTGCCCTACGCTGCTGTCAGCAGGATATTGAAACGTCGCCCTAAAAGGCGACGCTACGAAATGTAGCCGCGGGCTGAAGCCCGACGAAACAAACACGAAGGTCATCCCCTATGCCCGGCCTTCAACTCCTCGATGAGGACTGGCATCACCTCGTGGACATCCCCCACGATCCCCACGTCCGCCAAGTCCATTATGGGAGCCCGCTCATCAGTGTTGATAGCCACGATATACCTCGACTCTTTGATGCCCAGATAGTGTTGAAGGGCTCCGGAGATGCCGCAGGCGACATAGAGATCCGGCTTCACCGTCTTTCCGCCAGCGCCTCCCACCCAATGCTCCTCTCCTATCCACCTCTCATCTACCGCTCCCCGGGAGGCTCCCACGGCCCCGCCCAGGAGTTCGGCCAACTCCCCAAGCATCTCGAAACCCTCCGGACCTCCCATGCCCCGGCCTCCCGCCACTACCACCCTCGCCTCTTCTAGCCTCGGTCGAGGCACCTCAAGCCCTCTCTCCACTATTTTCACCACAGGTTCGATCCTCTCCACGCTCACCTTTTCCACGCTTCCCGTCCGCCAATCGTCAGAAGGGAAGGGCTCTATGGCCCCTGGGCGCAGGGTGGCCATCTGGGGTCGCCCCCGAGGGATGGAGCAAGTGACCATCAGTCGATCATCATAGGCCGGGCTGGTCCCCAAAAGCAGCCACTCCGTCAAGTCCATCTCCAGGCGGGTGCACCCAGAGATGAGGCCCGTCCCCAAGCGTTGGGCCAGACGGGGGGCCAGATCCTGTCCCATCTCCGTATCCCCCAAGAGGAGAACCAAGGGGCGATTAGCCTCGACTAAAGCGGTCAAAGTTGCCAAGTAACCCTCCGTTGAATAGTCGGCCAATGTGGGATCATCGGCCAGGTAAACGAGGTCGGCTCCCCGACGGATCAACTCCTGAGCCTGATCCTCCACCTGGTGACCCAAAAGAACTACCTCCGCCCGCTCCCCCATCCGGTCGGCTAACTCTCGGGCTGCAGCCACCAACTCCAGGCTAACAGGGCTCAGTTGCCCTTGGCCCACCTCGGCTATGGCCCAGACGTTCATATACTCTTGGGAAGACATACTACCTCCTCAACTAAAACCCTTCTGCTTCTCGCTCGATGATCTCCCTCAGTTTGGCTCGCCTTCTCCCCCCACTGAGGCGCTCTAACTCCCGGATACCCAGAGGGTCTATCTCCTCTCTCAAAAGCCTCACCTCCTCAGCGGAGGGAGGCGGCGTCTCATGGAGATCCGGCGCCAGAGCCAGGGGGAACCCGGTCTTTTTCTGTATTTGCTCCACGCTCACTCCCGGATGATGGGAAAGGAGCCTCATTCGACCACCCTCGAAGTCGAAAGTACCCAGGTTCGTCACCAGGTAGCGGGGACCAGGGCTGAGAATAGATAACTCCCTACGCTCTTCCTCCTTTAGTACACCGACGCCGCTTACGAAGTCGAGCCGCTCCACGAAGACGGCCCGGCTATGGCGGGGCACATAAAGGTAAACCTGGGAAGAGTAGTTGGTCACATCGGCGATTCCCCCACACCCCGGCAGCCGCAACTTGGGAGCATAATAGTCCCCTAGAACCACATTGTTGAAATTGCCTCTGGAGTCAACCTGCGCCGGTCGGAAGAACTCCTTGGGCTGAGCAGTGAACATGAGTGTTCCGACCACCTCATCGAAACTGAAAATGTACAACGCTTTCTCTAGATTAGCCTCCTCAGCCCTAGAGATAGAGAGGGGCGCCCAAGAGTTGGTGATGCAGCCCCCCGTAGCCACGGCGAAGACGAGATCAGGAGCGTGGGTCAACTTGGCCAGAATGTAACCGGCGACCACCAGGGGGGTGGCTATACCTTGGGCCATCAGATCCCCATTTTTCGCCTGACGCGATATGCAGGTTACGATCAACTCATCGATAGTGAAATGGTCAGTGATCCCCAACCTTACCTCCACGGTTTCCATCTAGAAACTGCGCCAGGTACTCCTCGAACTCGCCCCTGGAGCAGGCGTCTACATAGTCTAATATCTCCTGGCCCGCCAAGCGATAGTAGGGATAGCAAGAGGTGGGGTAAGCGCCTTTGGGAGCCAGGACGACGGCATCCACCCGAGAAGGGAAAGTCCCGATCTCCCCCTCCACCTCCTCTACGAGCCTCTCAGTGGTGATGATAGTCCGCCGGGCAGCGAGAGCCATCTCTCTATCCAGGGCCAAATTGCCTTTCAGAATAGCGGTGCCCTGGCGGTCCGACTCCTGGACGTGGATCACCGCCACATCGGGCTTAATGGCCGGGAAGGCGACATACCGCTCCCCGGTGTAGGGACAAGGGATAGTCTCCACATCGGGCCGCACCTTTAGGAGATCTGTCCCCTGCCAGACGCGGGCTGGCTGGAAGCCTATCCCGCTCAAAGTGGCTCGAAGCCCCAGAGCCAAGGAGACCTCCGTCTCCTCGATTATCTCCAAATCCCTTGCTTTCTTGGTGAACATGGGAGCCAGCCCGAAAATCTCCAGCCCGAAGTAACAGGTGCGAACCCGCCTAACAGAGCCAGCGCCCACCAAGAGATCGCTTTCATACCCCGCCGTGAGGGCCAACAGGGTCAGATCCTTAACCCCGGAGCGGATCAGTTCCCGCACGAAGGCTACCGGCCGACGGTAGAGAGTCATGCCTCCTAAGGCGATGATGTCCCCAGGTTGCACTAAGGCTACAGCCTCAGATAGAGTTACAACTTTGTCGCTCATGCTCTCTTCATTATCCTCTCCAACTCCGTCACCTTGGGGATCACAAAATCCACGCCCTCCTCCTTCTCCCGCGGGGATCCTTTCCCTAAGGGATCCTTTAGGATAGGATCGTCGCCCACCAGGACGGTCACCATCCCTAGATCCTTTCCCGGCTTCAAATTCCTCGCCAAGTCGTCAACAATTAGGCAATCCTGGCCATCGGTTTCCAAGGCCTCTATAACTTTGAGGTAAGCCCGCTTATCGGGTTTATTGATCTGCTCCAAGAAATAGATATCGAAGATGCGGTCAAAATGGCGCTCCACACCTAGGGCCCTGAGCACCCGCTGAACGTACTCGCCAGGCGAGTTGGTGAAGACCGCCTTCTCCGCCTCGATGCCACCCAGCACCTCGTCCAAGAGAGGGTCAGGGGCTAGATACTCCTCTACCGGCAGGTCGTGAACATAGACCAGGTAATCATGGATGTCTAGATGGTGATGGAGATAGAGGCCCCGGCTGGTAGTGCCATAGCGGCGGTAATATCTCTTTCTCAGCTCCGGGACCTGAGAAGCGGGTATCCCCAGCCGTAGCCGCATATAATCGTTGATGCGCTGGCTAATAACCGCCATCAGCCCCGTCTCCTTGGGATAGAGGGTCTCGTCAAGATCGAAAAGTATATGGTTTATC
>JBHIDN010000195.1:0-3948 GCA_046760125.1 Anaerolineae bacterium | reverse complement strand
GAGACCCCTTCTTCCTCGGAGACACCGCTGGGGCTAACGCTTGCGGGCTCTACCCTCTCCGCGGGGAGAACTCCCACGATCTCCCGTGGGTTAACGCCCAGGAAGCGGGCATAGATCCGCAGGTAACTTCTGGCCTCCGCCTCGCTGAGGAAGGCGGTATACTCCTCCCTCTCCAAGGCTCGGGCATACCTCTCCTCGATCCCCGTGGCCTCTCTGATTTGGGCGAAGGAGAGGCCCTTCTCCTCCCGCCTCCTCTGCAGAAGTTGACCCACTCTTCCCATACCGTCCTCCAACCTTAATCATTCTAGCCCATACTCTCCAGAGAGGCAAACGTTGCCACCTCTGGCCCTGGCATATATAATCTAATAAGATAACCTGAGGTTCAGATGACCGAAACCCCTTTCCTGGCCCTGGCCCTTCTGGGCGAGAGGTTAGAGAAGACGAGGAAACGTCTAGAACTGGCGGCCCTCATCGCCGATTTCTTAAAGGGGTTAGCCCCTGAGGAGATGGGCCCCGGCGTTCGGCTTCTCATCGGCCAGGTTTTCCCCGAATGGGATGGCCGGGCCTTGAATCTCAGTTGGCGGGCCGTCTCCAAGATCCTGCAAGGGCTGACCGCACCCAGCGAGAGCGACCTAGCAGCCATCGGAGCAGAGGCTGTGGATGCTGGCGAATGGGCCCGTCTCCTCCTAGAGAGAGCCAGAATCGAGCCCCCTCAGCCTCAGCCCCCGCCCCTACCCCTCTTGGAGGTCTATCGCACCTTCGAGGAGATCGCTGAGACGGCTGGCCCCGGCTCCCGCCGAAAGAAGGAAGAACTCCTCAACTCCCTCTTCTTGCGAGCCCAGCCCGCGGAAGCCAAGTATATCGTCAAGAACGTGGTGCGGGAGATGCGTCATGGAGTGAGCGAGGGGATACTCCTAGATGCCATCGCCCAGGCCGCAGAGGTCCCCAAAAAACTAGTCCGCCGAGCAAATATGCTCTGTGGCGATCTGGGACAGGTAGCGTTTATCGCTCTCACCGAGGGTCAAGAGGGGCTGAAGCGGATTAAGCCCCAACTCTTCCGCCCCCTCAAGCCGATGCTGGCCCAGATGGCCGACGACGTGGCCCAGGCTTTCCAAGAGCACAAGGGGAAGACAGCCCTAGAGTATAAACTCGACGGCGCTCGGGTGCAGATCCACAAGGCAGGCGATGAGGTGCGAATCTACTCGCGCAACCTCTCGGAGGTGACGCTCAGTCTGCCCGAGGTAGTCGACCAGGTGCGGGAAGAGTTGAAGGCCGACTTAGCCATCTTGGAAGGTGAAGTGATCGCCGTAGACAAGATGGGACGCCCCCTCCCCTTCCAGCATCTGATGCGTCGCTTCCGCCGCATCCATAACTTGCGAGAACTGATGCGCGAGGTCCCCATCCAACTTTACCTTTTCGATATCCTTTACCGGGATGACACAAGCCTGGTTGATGAACCTAACCGTAAGCGGTGGCGAGCGCTGCAAGAGGTGAAAGGGAACTTAAACTCCGTTGCCCGTCTAATCCCTAAGAACCCTCAAGAGGGAGAAGCCTTCGCTCAAGCGTCTTATGAGGCCGGCCACGAGGGACTCATCGCCAAGCGTCTGGATAGCGTCTATACCCCTGGCGTCCGAGGCAAGGCCTGGTTTAAGATAAAGCAGACCATCTCCTTAGACCTGGTGATCGTAGCCGCCGACTGGGGGTACGGGCGGCGCCACGGCTGGCTATCCAATTACCACCTGGCAGCCCGGGACGAAGAGAGTGGGGAGTTCTTAGAGGTGGGGAAGACTTTCAAGGGGTTGACAGACAAGGAGTTTGAGGAGATGACGGCCCACCTCCTCTCCCTGGAGATCTACCGCCAGGGGGCAACGGTCTATGTAGAGCCAGAGACAGTGGTGGAAGTGCTCTTCAACGAGATCCAGAGGAGCCCCCACTACGACTCAGGCCTAGCCTTGCGGTTCGCTCGCATCTCCCGCCTCCGGGACGATAAGAACCCCGAAGAGGTGGATACTATCCAAACTATGAGGGAGATTTTTCGGAGGCAGTTCGAGCATAAAGGCGAGCCAACCAGTGGCACTCTCTAGGAGGCACGATGATGGACGGTCTAGCAGTTATCGTTAAAGGGGTTCTGGCGGGGGTCCCTTGGGGCCTAGCCACCGCTCTCTACGCTTGGCTGAGGAGGAAGGATCTGGTATCCGCAATCCGAGAGGAGGGGCGTCTCGAGAGCCTTTCCAATCGGGAAGTCCTCATCGTCAGCCTGGCCAATTTCGGCTTGATGCCCCCTATGGCTGGTATCCTGGCGGCGTTAGCCTATTCCAGGATGCACTCCCCTTCTCAGTTCTTCTGGCTGGCTTTGGCGGCTACGGTCTTCGTGAGCATCGTCACGCTCTTCAGACGGATACCCCATAAGGAGGATAGGATCATAAGTTACTTCATCGCCGGCCCGGGGCTGGGCTGGCTCGTACCCAGGCTTTTCGCTTGGCTGTCGTGGTAAAGGTACTAATAAGGGAGGAGGGAATGGACGCTGTGCCACAGTGGGAACTGGTGTGTCGCTTGATTTTGGCTACGTTGCTCGGCTTCATCATCGGGCTGGAGAGGGAGTTAAGAGGTCAACCAGCAGGTGAGCGTACGCATAGCCTAGTAGCCTTGGGCTCTGCGGCATTTGCCGTGATCTCCCCCAGGGCCTTCCCCGGGGGCGACGCGGCACGCGTAGCCGCTGGGGTGGTAACGGGGATAGGCTTCTTGGGTGCGGGGATGATCCTGAAAGAAGGCGACGAAATTCGAGGGTTGACTACCGCAGCGGGCATCTGGGCCGTGGGAGCCATAGGGTTAGCGATCGGAGCCGGGATGTACGTGCTTGGTGTAGTGGCCGCACTACTTGTTGGTCTGATCCTTGCGGCCGAAAGAGTGCTGAGGCTCGACGAGAGACTCGCACGCTGGCGATCTCAGACAAAGACAGAGGAGCCGCAGGAGCCCGAGTATCCCGACTAACCCGCAGAGACAGAGACCATCCAGAACACGTGTAAGATTTTGACTGTCCACTTTGAAGAGAAGGGCAGGTCTGAAAGGAGGATAAAATGACTCTAGAAGGAAAACGGGTGGCCGTTCTGGCGGAGAACCTCTACCAGGACCTGGAACTCTGGTATCCGCTCTTGCGGATGCGGGAGGCCGGAGCCGAGGTGAAGGTAGTGGGTACGGGGAGCGCCAAGACCTACACCAGCAAGCACGGCTATGAAGTAGAAGTGGACGCCTCGGCCGACGAGGTGAGCGCGGCCGATTTCGACGCCATCATCATCCCCGGCGGTTACGCCCCCGACCTCATGCGCCGGTACCCGGCTATGGTCAACTTAGTCCGAGAAGCCTTTCGAGAGGGCAAGATAGTAGCCGCCATCTGCCACGCCGGTTGGCTCCCGGCCTCGGCGGGGATACTGAAAGGGCGGAAGATGACCAGTTTCTTCGCCATCAAGGACGATATGATAAACGCCGGGGCCGAGTGGGTGGATGAGGAGGTGGTGCGGGACGGAAACCTGATAACCTCCCGCATGCCTAGCGATTTGCCCGCCTTCTGCCGGGAGATCATCAAAGCGTTGGAGGGGTAGCCTCCGAATCGTCTCGGACGTATAGAAACGTCGCAGGCAGGCTGCGACACTATATGGCCTTGCAATTCCCTGCTCTGCGCTGTCGGAAGTAGGGCGGGTTTCGAAACCCGCCCTACTCTAGCTAAGGGGTCCACCCCCGAAAAGGAAAACCCTATTTGGGGTAGGTACGGAGTCCTACATCCCTGTAACCCAAGGGGGGGCTTCTAGCGCGTCACCTCCCTCCTGGCACCTCCACCCAGACCTTGCCCCTAGCCCTGTACCGCTTCCGTCGGGCCTTTATCTCCTCCCGACGGGCCAAAAACCGGGGAACCGTGGGCCTGATCCATCCTTCAAGATGTTCCCGCTGCCA
>JBHIDN010000194.1:0-3982 GCA_046760125.1 Anaerolineae bacterium | reverse complement strand
ACGCTCAGTGCACCGTCTTCGCTGAATCTGAGGTAGTCTCCCTGGTCCACGCTAAGACGCCCAAGGCGGACATCGTCCGCGCTGTTCACGACGCTATAGCCAGCCGCATCATCTCCATGGTGCGCCGGATAGGGGTGGAGAGGGAAGTGGTCCTCATCGGCGGGATGGCCAAGAACATCGGCTTCGTCGATTCTCTGAAGAGGGGCTTGGAGATGGACCTCGTGGTGCCCGAGGAGCCAGAGTTCGTGGGCGCTCTGGGGGCGGCTCTGATAGCGGCGAAGAGAGCCTGATACTATTGAAGTTTGGAGGTTCGCGGCCATGACGAAAGAGTATTGGCGTTGGAGGGAGTACAACTGGAAAGCGCCAGATATAGACTGGCGCGAAGCGGATATCATAAGCGCAGGGGTCGATGTCGGTTCGGTGAGTTCCCAGGCGGTGATCATGACCGATGGCCGACTCTTCGCTTATAGCAACATGCGCACCGGCTCCGATAGCCCCGATAGCGCCCGCAAGGCGATGAATTGGGCGCTGGAAGACACGGGCCTGACATTGGAGCATATTCAATACGTGGTGGGCACAGGCTATGGAAGGGTGAACGTCCCCTTCGCCAATCGAGCCATCACCGAGATCGCCTGCCATGCTAGGGGGGCTAACTACATCTATGGGCCCACGGTGCGCACGGTGTTAGACATGGGAGGCCAGGACTGCAAAGCCATCCATTGCGACGAGCGGGGCAAGGTAACCGCTTTCTTGATGAACGATAAGTGTGCTGCCGGGACGGGGCGAGGCATGGAGGTCTTCGCCGATCTTTTGGCTGTGCCCATCGAGGAGATCGGCGAGAGATCGTTGGACGTGGATGAGGAGCCACCGCCGGTGAGTAGCACCTGCGTAGTCTTCGCTAAATCCGAGGCCACGGCGCTCCTGCGAGAGGGGTGGCCTAAGAATAAGGTGCTGGCCGCCTACTGTTCGGCCATGGCTCACCGGGTAGTTACCCTTTTGGAACGGATCGGCGTGGAGGAGGATTTCGCTATCACCGGAGGGATCTCCAAGAATATCGGCGTGGTGAAGCGGATAGAGGATGAGTTGGGCATCAACTCTCTGGCCACGGAGTATGACCCCCAGATCGCGGGGGCCATAGGAGCGGCCCTCTTCGCCGAGGCGCTGGTGAAAAAGGAACGCTCCAAAGGAGGGTAGGTTGTTAGCGAACTACGGCTATAAAGACGGCTCCGGAGAGTATTTCATCACCATCGACACGGAAAAGTGCGACGGCTGTGGGGAGTGTGTCGCCGCTTGTCCCTACGGTGTCTTGGAGGTGATACCCAACGATCTGGACCCTCTGGCCGAGACCATGGTAGTGGCGGTGACGGAGGAAGAGCGGAAGAAGATCAAATACACCTGTGCCCCTTGCAAGCCGGTCACCGGGGAGCGGAATTTGCCTTGTGTGCTGGCCTGCGAGCCTGGAGCCATCACCCATTCTTGGTAGGAAAGTATGAATTTGACCATCGATCATATCGAGGTCAGAGTGGATGAAGGGGTTACGGTGCTGGAGGCGGCCCGGAGCGCCGGTATCTACATCCCTACTCTCTGCTATCACCCCGATTTGCCCCCCGCGCCGGGGATGAAACCTGGTGAATTCATCTATCGGGCTGGGGAACTGGTAAAGAACACCGACTCTAGGAGGAAGTATGAGGGCTGCCGGCTCTGCGTGGTGAAGATCGAGGGTATAGAAGGTTTCCCCACCGCTTGCGATACTCCCGTGGTTGAGGGGATGGTCGTCTATACCGATACCCCGGAGGTTGAAGCCCTCAGGCGCGATAACCTGATGCCCATTTTGGCCCAGCACCCCCACGCCTGCCTCACCTGTGCTCAGCAGGAGGGTTGCAGCCGCGAGCCTTGCTCGACCAACGTGCCTGTAGAGGAGAGGTGTTGCCCCAAGTTCGGCTACTGCGAACTGCAAAAGGTGGCCCAATATATCGGCATCAAGGAGGAGACCCCTCGCTGGGTGCCTACCCAGATGCCCATCTTCAAAGATGAGCCCCTCTTCGATCGGGACTACAACCTCTGCATCGGCTGCACCCGTTGCGTGAGGGCCTGCCGCGACCTGCGGGGGGTGAAGGCCTTGGATTTTGTCTTCGATGAGAGAGGTGAGGTTATCGTCGGCAGTGTAGGCCCCTCTCTGAGGGAATCGGCTTGCAGATTCTGCACCGCCTGTGTCGAGGTTTGCCCTACGGGCGCTTTGATGGACAGGGACCTAGCAGTGGGAGACCGCCAGGCCCTTCTACCTTGCGTCCAAGGTTGTCCAGTGGGCATGGATGTCCCGGCTTATGTGCGATTTGTGGCCCAGGGGAGGTTCGAAGAGGCGGCGACGGTCATCCGCCAGAAGGTCCCCTTTCCCTCCCTCCTGGGGCGTATCTGTTTCCACCCTTGCGAGGGCCTCTGTCGCCGAGGCGAAGTGAGCGAACCTATGGCCATATGTGCGCTGAAGCGGTTCGCTGCGCAGTATGATACCGGACCTGAGAGGGCCGAGAGGGTGCCTACCGGCAAAAGGGTGGCCATCGTCGGCTCTGGCCCAGCGGGGTTGACCGCCGCCTACTACTTGGCCAGGATGGGACATGGGGTGACCATTTTTGAAGCGGAAGCGGAACTGGGGGGCATGATGCGGGCCGCTATACCGGAGTACCGCCTCCCCCAGGAGGTGCTGGAACGAGAGATCGCCGGGGTGACCCAAGGGGTAGAGGTGTCGACTGAAACCCGCATCGGCGAAGATCTCTCTTTGGAGGATCTAAAGGGTGAGTACGACGCTATCTTTTTAGCCCTGGGAGCCCCATTGAGTCGCAAATTGGCTATCGAGGGGATAGAGTTAGAAGGTGTGCTCTGGGGGCTAGAATTCCTCCGGGCTGCTAAGCAGGGTGAAGGGCCGAAGATTAAAGAGAAGGTTCTGGTCATCGGCGGTGGGAATGTGGCTCTAGATGTGGCTTTGACCGCCCTCCGCCTGGGAGCAAAAGAGGTGCAACTGGCCTGCTTAGAGTGCCGGGAGGAGATGCCCGCCCACGAGTGGGAGGTTGAAGAGGCGATGGATGAGGGCGTGGTTCTCAACCTCTCCTGGGGGCCCAGGAGGATCCTGGGTGATGGCCGGGTCACGGGAGTGGAACTGGTCCGTTGCAGTTCGGTCTTCGATGAGGAGGGAAGGTTCAGGCCTTGCTATGACGAGTCGGTCACCAGCACCATAGAGACGGATATGGTGATTTTGGCTATTGGACAAGCCTCAGACCTCTCCTTCCTGGACAGCCATCTACAGACGACCAGGGCAGGCACTATCTCCGTGGATGCCGAGAGCCTCCAGACCAGTCTACCTGGCATCTTCGCTGGCGGCGAGGTGGTAAGCGGCCCGGCCTCGGTCATCGAGGCCATCGCCTCCGGTCGGCAGGCGGCCATCTCCATAGATAAGTACCTGGGGGGTGAGGGGATGCTCGATGAGTCATCCCTGGAGGTCGATAAGGACCCTTGGCTGGGTCGGGAGGAGGGGTTTGCTGACCGGCATCGGGTTCAGATGCCCCGCCTCCCCCTGGAGCGGAGGGTAAAGGGCTTTGAAGAGATAGAGTTGGGCTTCGATGAGGCCCAGGCTATAGAGGAGGCTAGCCGCTGCTTGAGATGTGATCTGAGGCTCGAGATCTCGCCGGTGGTCTTCCCGCCCGAAAGGTGGCTACCCTTTGACGCTGATAACGTGAGCGCGGTCCCGGAGATAGAAGGCGTCTTCCAGTTATTGGATGAGGAAAAGAAGGTCATCTATATCCAGGGCGCTATGAACCTTCGTCAGGATTTGGAAGAACAACTGCTTACCCAGGGAAAGGCTCGCTACTTTATCTACGAAGAGGATCCCCTGTATACCAAACGAGAGAGCGAGTTGCTTCAAAAGTTCCTAGGGCAACACGGCCGCTTGCCGGAGGGCAACGACGAACTAGAGGATCTCTTCTGAGGAGGA
>JBHIDN010000193.1:0-3988 GCA_046760125.1 Anaerolineae bacterium | reverse complement strand
TCCGTCGTCCCGGCGAGGACGAGGAGGCTGCCCAGGATGGGGCCGATGCAGGCTGTCCAGCCTAGGGCGAAGGTGGCTCCGAAGAGGTAAGAGCCGCCCAGAGTAGCGGCGGGCTCGTTCTGAAATTGGAACCCTTGGAACCCTTTCCCTAAAATGGTCATCACCCCGAAGGCTATGATCGCCAACCCTCCTAGGGTGACCAGTAGGGGAAGGTTAGCCCGCAGGAGGCTTCCCAAAAGCGTGGCGCTAGCCCCCAAAAGGACGAAGACCGTAGCCAAGCCCAAGAAGAAGGAGACGGTCATGATCGCTATCACTCGTTTTCCCGACTGGAAGGTGAAGGCGAAATAGGCGGGGAGAAGGGGCAAGGTGCAAGGGGAGAGGAAACTTAGGATCCCAGCCAGAAAGGCCAGGAGGGCCAGGAGGAGCAGGTTATTGATGGGGGTTTGGGCGCTCTCAAGGCCCGAAGTCGTAGGTTTCGCTTCGACCGTGAGGGCCAGGATGAATAGACAAGCCAAAGCAACGAATATGATCCTCAACGGGATACTGCTTCTCACTTCAAGCCCCGGGTGAAGGTCTCTCTCTGGAGTTCGGGTATATGACGCACGAATATCACTCCTCCGGCCAGGATGCCTAGGAGCAGTACTTGGGGCGGGCTCTTGAAGGCCCAGAGCACGAAAGGCGCAGTGAGGGCGATGGCTGCCTGGGAGCGGGGAAAGTGGCGGAGGATGGCCACCCAAACCCCCCAAATGGCGACCATAACCAGGGCGGCAAGAGGCGCAAGGTAGAAGATCATGGCCATTCCAGAGGCTATGCCTACCCCTCCTCGGAAGCCCACATAGATGGGCCAGCAGTGACCTACTACAGCCATAGCACCGGCCACCGGCATGGCCCAGCCAGTAGGGTCGAGGACCTGGGCTATCTTGATGGCCACCAAAGCCTTTCCCATGTCACCGAAGGCCACCAGGACGGCGGGGAAAAGGCCAGCCATCCGCCAGGTATTGAGAGCGCCCATGTGTCTGCTCCCCCCGTTTCGCACGTCGATCCCTTTAATGAGGCGGCTGAAGATCACCCCGAAGGGGATGGAGCCCAGAAGATAGGCTATGAGTCCCGCCAGGGCCAGGCTTAAGAGGTTCATCTTAGATTATCACTCGCAGGCGACGGGGTATGATCTCTATCTCCAGATGGTGGGCATCGGTATAGATGATCTCGCCGTCGGCGTGAACGGGCAGAGGGTCTGGGGAGTCGAGGATCACCCTCGTCGCCCTGGCCATGGTGACCGGTTCCTTATCTACATGAGTGCCCCGCATCACCTCCGGCAACAGGCGAAGTATCCCTAGACGCCCCAACCCTCGGGCCAGGCAGATATCGAAGAGACCGTCGTCGTTCTCCGCATCGGGGGCTATCAGAAACCCTCCCCCCTCCCGTTTCCCGTTGGCGATGACGAGCATAGTCATAGGCATAGAGAGCCGTTGCCCATCGAATTCGACGGTGATATGGGGGATCTTGTACTCCCGCAGGGTCATGAGGACGGCCACTAGGTACAAAGGCATGCCACTCAGGAAATGCTGAATCTTGAGGGCTTCCGCCGAGGCCAGGGCATCGAACCCGATCCCCAAGGCGTTGACGAAGTAGCGATCGCCGACCCTCCCTACGTCGATGAGGCGCGTCTTGCCTTCACCTAGTCTGCGTGCGACAGCCTCCAGGTCAGTTGGGGTATCAAACATACTAGCGAAGTCGTTCCCGGTGCCTATAGGGATGAGCCCTAGGGCCACCTCGCTGTTGCTGGAGGAGAGGAGTCCATTGGCCACCTCGTGGGAGGTGCCATCCCCTCCCAAGGCTACCACCAGTTCACACCCTTTCTCGGCCGCCCGCCGGGCTATCTCCATCGCTTCTAGGGGCCTTGAGGTTACCTCCGTGGCGAATTGGAGACCTTGGCGGCGCAGGGCTTCTTCCGCTGCCAGCAGGCTCTCTCCCCCTCTCCCCCGTCCGGCGATGGGGTTGGCGATGAGTTTAATCATCCCTCCGTTCCCTCCCCACAGTTATCCTGGCCTCTCTTTCGGTGTCTTGCCTATTTAGGCAACGGCTGTTCCGGGTTCAGTTCGTAGTATCTATGGGCACCACGGCTGCTCCGTATGAGGAGGCCATTCTTGATGGCCTTCTTTATCATCTCTTTGATCTGAGAGTTGGAGAGGTCTATCACCTCTTGGTTTCGGAGGCCGCGGAGGGCGTTATATATGTGGACGAAGAGCACCGGTTCATCGAACTGGCGCATGACATCCCGGAAGGCCTGCCATTCTCGAGGGCCGATCTCCACGGCCGCCCCCTCTTCTCTCTCTTCCTCCGAGAGGGGCTTGGAGGCGAAATGGCTCAATTCATAGGGGTCCTCGCCAGGCAAGAATACCTCGTTCACCGTGCCGCTGGTGAAGATCTGCACCAGCCCCCGCCTTTCAGCCTCCTTCACGAAATCCTTGAATTTAGCGAAGGGACGCCCTTGGCGGTCTTTGTACTCTTTTTCATCGAAGCCTCCCAGGATCTCCATCAGGAGGAGTTTCAGAGAGGCCAGGGTACAGACGTTCCCCCTGCTCCTAGCCAGTTGCACCGCCTCTACCAGAGCTCGGTAGGGGTCCTTGGGTGGCTCCTCAACCGTCTCCTCTTTGTCTATCAACTGTTGGTAGAGGACAAATTCGTCGGCGCTCTGGGCCAGATGGGCAGAGGCCGCTCCTCCAATGCCTATCACCACTACCCACTTGCCATGCTGACGGATAGAGTTCACCAGGGGGATGAAATCTCTATCCCCTGTGGCGAAGATGTAAGTAGTGATATTGGGATAATTATAGAGGGTCTTCATGGCCTCGATGCAGAGGTGGATATCTACGCTATTCTTTATCGCTTTGCTACTATGGCTGTCGTCTCGGTCATAGTAGTAGGTGGGGACATACATCGGCTCTATGCTGTTGGCGTAGAGAGCGGAGGTCACCCGGGGGTACCGGTACCAGTCAGCATAAGCCCGGGCGATGATAACCCTTCCGTAGTCGTTGCATTTGTCCATGATCGATTCGAAGTTGGGATCTGTATCGTATTTGTTGTGCACGGAGATGTAAATATTCTCGAAGTCGATAAAGACCGCCACATCACCTTTCTCAACCATCGTCTACTCCTTTACCTATAGACTTGTCTTTTAGAAACCCATCCCCATCATGGTCAGGATGGCTACCACCAGAGGAGCGATCAATAGCGCTGGCAGATAGTTGGCCACCCTCAACCTCTTTATCTCCAGGAGAACAAGGCCAAGCCCCATGATTAGCACTCCCCCTACCGCCGATATCTCGCCGACCATGGGATCGGTGAGGAACCCCCCCAGGTAGACGGCCAACAAGGTGAGAGCCCCCTGATAGGTAAACACCGTTAGGGCCGCTAAAGGTACGCCCACACCTAGAGTAGAGGCCAGGGCCAAGGAGGCGAAACCGTCGAGCAGAGACTTGGTGGCTAGAAGGCTGAAGTCGCCTGTGAGCCCATCTTGCATGGAACCCAGGATGGTCATGGGTCCCACGCAGAAGAGAAGACTGGCCGTCACAAAACCGCGGCTCAAGGGGATGTTACCCTCATCGCTTGTCGCGCCCTTCCTGGCCAGCCATCGTTCCATTTGGCGACCCAGATTCTCTAGCCGCCCTTCTATCTTCCACCATTCTCCTAGAATACCGCCTAGAAGAAGGCTACCCAAGAGGATGAGGATATTCCTGGTGTCCAAAGCCAACTGAGCCCCGATGACCAAGGTCACCAGACCGAGGCCATGCATCACCGTCTCTTGGATCCTTTCCGGCAAGCGATGGCCCAGAAAGAGGCCTAATGTCCCTCCCGTGATGACGGTGGCGGTATTTATGAGGGTGCCCATTTTAGATATTATATCATTCCCGCTTAGATGAAAGCAACTCTTCGTATTCTATCATCTAAAATGTCACTGAGAGTGGTATAGTTCTCTCAAAAGATA
>JBHIDN010000192.1:0-3994 GCA_046760125.1 Anaerolineae bacterium | reverse complement strand
CGATCATCACCGGATCGATCACCAGGTTCTCCACCTGGTATCGTCTTAGTTTTTCCGCCACCAGGGCTATTATCTTCGTGTTAGAGAGCATCCCTGTCTTGACCGCGTCGGCACCGATATCGGTGAGCACGGAGTCGATCTGGAGCCCCACGAACTCCGGAGGGAGGTCGTAGATCCCTTGCACTCCCACCGTGTTTTGAGCGGTAATGGAAGTGAGGACGCTCATGCCGTAGACCCCCAGGGCGGCGAAGGTCTTCAGATCCGCTTGGATGCCGGCCCCGCCCCCCGAATCGGAGCCAGCGATGGTTAGGGCTTTGTACATCTTACCTCCTCCGAAAGTGATCCCACCCCTTCGGTTCTAGGGGAAGGCTTTCGCCGTCGGGAAGCACCAGGTTCATCCCCTCCTCGATGATCTCGCCGATGATGGTTACCGGTGTGGTCGTCTCGTCTTCGACCAGGACGGCTAGTTGCTCTGCTTTGTCGGCCGGGGCGGTGAAGAGGAGTTCGTAATCCTCACCCGAGTGGAGGGCCCATTCTAAAGGGTCTTTGCCCAAGGCCTCGGCGACTGCGCGAGTAGCGGGAGAGACAGGGAGGGCATGAGCCCATAATCGAACCCCTACCCCGCTGGCCTCACAGATATGGCCGACATCGCTTACCGTCCCATCGCTGACATCGATCATGGAGGTGGCTAGCCTGGAGCGGGCGATGGCTCTTCCCTCCTTGAGTCGTGGGGTGGGCGTGAGGTGGGCTTTCAATACCCGTTTGGCCTCTTCTCCTGTGCGCTCTGCCGTGGGATCGAGGAGGAGCGCCAAGCCAGCCCCTGAACCCCCTACGCTGCCCGTAACCAGCACCTTGTCGCCGGGGCGAGCCCCAGACCGTAGCAAAAGATGCTCCGCCTCCACCTCCCCCAGGAGGAAGATATCGATCATCATCCCAGACGAATGGGACATATTGCCCCCCACTATCTGGACCCCGGCCGCTTCCGCCTCTATTTTGAGTCCCTCGTAGAGGCCGTCCACATATCCTACGGTGGTCTCCTTGGGCAGGGCCAAGGAGACCAGAAGGTAGGTGGGCACCCCTCCCATGGCCGCGATATCGCTTATGTTTATGGCCGCTGCCTTGCGACCCAACTGATAGGGGGAGATCGCCTCCTTAAGGAAATGGATCCCTTCCACTTGGATGTCGCAGGTGGCTAAGAGGAATTTGTCCCCTCGGGCGCGGAGGACGGCCACATCGTCGCCGATGCCCACCACCACCCCGGCCCCTGGGGGGCCGAGCGCCTCCTTCACCCGGTCGATGAGGCCGAACTCGCCGATCTCAGTGATGCGCATCATACTCCTTTCCGGGCTGCTTCCACAGTTTCTCGCAGACGACGAGCGGCAGTGACGATGTCAGGGGCGCTGACCACGGCGGAGATGACGGCCACACCGTCGGCGCCACAAGCGATCACCTCTGCCGCGTTCTCTTCACTTATGCCCCCTATGGCGACCACCGGGATCTCCACGGCCTGCACGATCTGGGCTAGCCCCTCCAGACCGATGGGAGGAACCGCGTCTGGCTTTGTACCCGTGGGGTAGATGGGGCCTACCCCCAGGTAGTCGGCACCGTCGGCTTGGGCTTGCAAGGCTTCCTCCACGGTAGTAGCCGAGACGCCGACGATCTTCCGGCCCATCAACTGGCGAGCCAAGGCCGCTGGCATATCGTCCTGTCCCACATGGACACCGTCCGCTTCCACGGCCAAGGCCACGTCGAGACGGTCGTTGACGATGAAGGGCACACCATTCTCGTTGGTCAACTCTTTGAGCCTTCGCGCCGTCTCCACCAACTCTCTCGTGGTCATCTCCTTCTCTCGAAATTGGATGATGGAGGCCCCGCCCTCTATAGCCGCTTGGGCCACCTCCAGATGCGAACGCCCCCGCGACAACTTGGCATCGGTGATCACATATAGAGTCCAGTCCATCTTACTCTCCTTTTAAGAAAAGGGCCTTAGTCCCGTCCAAAAGTTGCTCCCTTGAGAGGTTGTAGAGAGCATCGAAGAGGGCCACCTTAAAACTCCCTGGCCCCTTGGTCTGGAGAGCAGCTATTTCGGCGGCCAGGCCGAAGGAGACCAACCCTCCCGTGGCGGCCAGGAGGTAGTCGTTCTCTACCGCGGCGAAGGCGGCGATCATGGTAGTGGCCATGCAGCCGGTGCCGGTGATGGTTTTGAGCATCGGATGGCCGTTGTCCACAGCCATCACCCGTTCCCCATCGGAGATTATATCCCGTGCGCCGGTGATGGCTACCGTGAGTTCATATTCTTGGGCCAGGGCCTTGGCTACAGCGATGGGGTCTTCCACCTCCACGACGGTCTCCACCCCTTTTACCACCCCTCCCAGGCCAGTTAAGGCGCCGATCTCGCCAGAGTTGCCCCTCACTACGGAGATTTTGAGTTCCTCCAAGAGGCGCAGGTTGCTCTCCGTGCGCAGGGGTGTGGCCCCTGCTCCCACCGGATCGAGCACGATGGGGATGCCTAATCGATTGGCCTTCCGACCTGCTATAATCATCGAATCTACCCACTGGGGCGTGAGAGTGCCTGGGTTGAGGACCAACGCTCCCGCCATGTTAACCATATCGGCTACTTCTTCCTTAGCGTGGGCCATTACCGGCAAGGCTCCCACATGGAGGGTGACGTTGGCCGTGTCGTTCATCACTACGAAGTTCGTGATATGGTGCAGGAGGGGCTTCTTCTGGCGAATCTGCTCTAGGACCTCGGCTACTTTCTCGCTCAGGTTGCTCATGGCTGTCTCCTTACTACAATGTTTTCTAGTTTGGCTAGGGCCGAGTATATGATGAGAGTGATTAAGAAACTGGGGATGGAAGCGCCTAGATGTGGTAGATTCCGTGCTATGTAGTGATAGGTGAATATCCCTATAATCCAGACACCCAAGGCTATAGGGTTGAGTCCTAGCCAAGGCCAATATTTGGCTCGGGTTGGGGGTTCACGATAGAGTTCCGTTATCTCGTACTTTCGTCTGTTGAGCACGAAATAGTCGGCGGCCAGGAGGCCGAAGAGGGGGACGAAGACGGAGCCTATCAGCAGCAAGAACTCCTCGTATTGGCCGATGGGCACCGTAGCCGCCAGGAGAAAGCAGACGAAACCTATGGCCGTTGCCAAAAGCCATTGCCTCGCTTTTGGCAGGACGTTTTGGCTGGAGACGGCGGCGGAGTAGATATCGGCGAAGGCGTTGTCGGTCTCGTCGACGAGGATGAGGACGAGAGCCACCCAACCCCCGGTCACAGCCATGATGGCCGGGATCAGATCCTCGGTCTTCAGAGCCAAGACGAAGAGGGCTCCCAAAGCGTAGAACCAGACGTTGGCTAGAAAATAGCCTAGATATGTCCCCCAGAAGGCTTGGGTTGTCTTTTTGGCGAAGCGGTTATAGTCGGCCACCAGGGGCATCCAAGAGATGGGCATAGCCACCACCAGATCCACCGCTAGCCAGAAGGGCAACCCTCCCTCTCCCGCTCTCCTTAAGAGCCCACCTATGTCGTAATGGGAGAAGAGATAGTAAGTGAGCCAGATGGTGGTGGCGTAAACTAGCCAGACGGCGAACTTCTCCAGCCATTGCCTCACCACAACTAAGGGCCCCCCGATGGCCAGAAGGGTGCAAAAGGTGGCAAAAAGGAAGACCCAGATGAGGTAGTTGGAGAAGCCAAAGAGGCTCTTAGCGATACTATCGGCCGCCTGGGCCATGATGATAATCTCGAAGGAGCCCCAGCCGATGAGTTGTATGAGGTTCAAAAGGGTGGGCAGATACGAGCCGTGCAAGCCTAATACAGGACGCAAGAGCACCATGGTGGGGATGGCGTTATCGCTGCCCACCACCCCAGCGAGAGCGAGGAGAAGAACGCCCAGGGCGGTGCCGATGAGAATGGCCACAAGCGCCTGCCCCAGGCCCAACCCAGGCACCAAAAGAGTGCCCGCCAAGAGCACTAAAAGCCCCACGCCCAGGCT
>JBHIDN010000191.1:0-4001 GCA_046760125.1 Anaerolineae bacterium | reverse complement strand
CACCGCCTGCGTGGGCGGAGGACAGGGAGGAACGCTGATCATCGAGCGGAAGTAGCCAGAGAAGAGCGCTGATAGAGTTGCATGTCGGCAACTAAGGAGGTGGGCCTTGGGCAGTCTAGCGAGTCGAGAGGTACCGATAGGGAAAGTGCTGAAGATGGCGCTCTTCACGGTTTTGCTCATCGCCGCTAGTTGGTTTTTCGGTCTCTGGTGTGGCAGGGTTGGCCAGGCCTATACCCTTTTCTTCCAGCCGGGGAGGGAGATCCTGACGCTGGTTTTGTGGTTGCTTCTGGCCATGGTGGTGGTGGCCGTGACCGCAGGCCTGGTGGCCGCCCTTCTGAGGCCCCTTTGGGTGGCTGTGGTGGCTTTCGCTCTCTCTGCCTTGGCGATGATTTTTGGTTGGCAAGTGGGGATAGGCCCGGCCTTATTTGGATTGCTCTACTTCGTCGCCTCCTTGCTCTATACAAGAGGTGTGGCTGGGGAACTGAACGACCGCTTGAGGTTCTCGGTGGAACCGGTCTCCCGGGGTTTCTCTCTCTTGTTCATGGCACTTGCCTTAGTGGCCTGCGGAAGCCTCTATCTGGGCTACGCGGCTCATATTGAGAAGGAAGGTTTCACCTTTCCCCCCGCTTTCAAAGAGATGATGACCAAGATGACCATAATACCTATGCGGGAGGCCATCGAAGCGCGGACCGATCTCACACCCCAGGAGAAAGAAAGGGCTTTGGCAGAGATAGAAGAAGGGTTCGAGGAGATGTGGATGGAGCCGTTGGAGGAGATGATAAGGCCTTACGAGCGATTCATTCCGGCAGCCGTGGCCGTCGGCACATTCATGACTCTCGAGACCATCCTCGGTCTTCTCTCCTGGATTCCGGGCTTGATCCTAGCGATGATCTTTCTCCTCCTACGAATCACCAGCATCACGAAGGTGGTAACGGAGACTCGGGAGGTAGAGAGGTTGACGATCGCATAAGCGCTCGATACTCTCTTTGTTATCTGGTTTTCACTGTGACCCAAGGAAGGGTCTGAAATCGCGACAGGGAGGTAGCGACTATGTACATCTTCAAGGCGGGTGTCTTGGGCGCTGGGCTGATGGGGGCGGAGATCGCTCAGGTGATCACCTACTCCGGCCTGCCGGTGGTGCTCAAAGACATCGATCAAGAGTTGGTGGATCGGGGCTTGGAGAAGATAAGGGCCATCTATCAGCGCCGGGTGGACAAGGGGAAGATGAGTCCCACTACTATGGCGGAGAAACTGGACTTGGTGGAGGGGACCACCTCTTATGACCCCTTCTCCGATGTGGATATCGTCATCGAGGCTGTGCCCGAGGATATCGAACTCAAAAAACGGGTCTTCCAGGAGTTGGAGGAGGTCTGCCCAGAGGGGACGATATTCGCTTCCAATACTTCGGCCCTTTCCATCTCCGAGATGGGGGCGGCCACCAAGAGGCCGGAGAAGGTTATAGGGATGCATTTCTTCAACCCCGCCCATGTGATGAAACTAGTGGAGGTCATCCCCGGCCTGGATACCGACCAGGACACGATAGACACGGTGGTGAGTTTCTCTGAGAGTCTGAGGAAAATCCCCGTGGTGGTCCAGGAATGCCCCGGTTTCCTGGTCAACCGCCTTCTCATGCCTTACCTCAACGAGGCCACCTATTGTCTCCAGGAGGGAGCGGCAACGGCCAGGGAGATAGACGAGGCCATCGTCGAGTTCGGGATGCCCATGGGCCCCTTCACCCTGATGGATACGGTGGTGGGGCTGGACATCGGCTACCATGTGGGCAAGTACCTCTACTCGGAATATGGAGAGAGGATGAAGCCCGCCGCGCTGTTCGAGAGGCTATATGAGGCGGGGCGCTTCGGCGAGAAGGTTGGGGCTGGATTCTACGGCTATGGCGACCAGACCGATGAGCCGGTGAGAGAGATGATCGCCCAGATCCAGGAGGAGACAGGGATAAAAGGGACCCCTTTCAGCGTGGAGAGGTGCTTCTTGCCCCTCATTAGCGAGGCGGCCTTGTGCCTCCAGGAGAATATCGCCTCCCCTACGGATATAGATATGGCCATGATGGCCGGCACGGGCATGAAGAGAGGGGATACGCCTATGGGCCCCTTGGCCATCGCCGATGAGATGGGGCTGGATAGGGTGCTGGCTCAGTTAGAGGAGTTCGAGGCTCAATTTGGAGAGAGGTTCCGGCCGGCTCGGCTTCTGCGTCTCAAAGTGAAAGCGAACCACCTGGGGGTCAAGACAGGGCGGGGTTTCCTGGAGCACGCAGGATAGTCTTGGAAGACACGATGACGTTGACTTCTTGATGGGATTCGCGAGAAGAGAGGGCAACGAGCATGAAGGAGCGTTGCAGGGAGATGATGGAGCACTGTTTCGATGAAGAGGGCCGCTTTCGACCCCCCTTCTTCCCTCTCATCCCCTTCGTCTTTCCTTTGGGGATCGTCTTCGCGGTAGCGATCTGCCTGGTGCTCACCATCATTCGGCAGCAACGGAAGATAGCGCGACTGGAGGGGATGGTAGAGGCATAGAAGAGCCGGCAGGGGCTTTGAGTGAGTGACCAAATCTGGTCTTGAATTGCAAATTGCGCCGTTTATCATGACATAGAAAGGATGAAAGATGTCAGATCGACAGTATGTTAAGATTTCCATCGAGGACCGGGTGGCACTCTTGACTCTCGACTATCCCCCCATGAACGTCCTCAACACCGCCACCGTGACCGAGTTGAGTGATGCCTTGGATGAACTCTTGGCCAACGATGAGGTCAAGGCCATCGTCATCACCGGGGGCGGCCAGTACGCCTTCATCGCCGGGGCGGACATAAACCAGATCGCCAGCATCAAGAGCGCTGAAGTGGCTCGGGGGCTAGTGAAGATGGGGCATGCTCTTATGAGCAAGATCGAGACTGCCACAAAGCCGATCATCGCCGCCATCAACGGCTACGCCCTAGGAGGTGGCCTGGAGTTAGCCATGGCCTGTCACATGCGCATCTGCAACAACCGGGCGCAGTTGGGGCAGCCAGAGATCAACTTGGGCCTCATCCCTGGCTTTGGGGGGACTCAGCGCCTCCCTCGCCTCGTGGGCAAGGGGAAGGCCTTGGAGTTGATCCTCACCGGGGCTAGGATCTCGGGAGCCGAGGCGGCCAATATCGGGCTGGTGAACAAGGCTGTTCCCGCCGGGGAAGTGGTTCGCACGGCCATGGGTTTGGCCAAGAAGATCGCCTCCTTCGGGAAACTGGCCGTCACCGCTGCCCTGGAAGCGGTGAACGAGGGAGTTCAGGTCAGCCTAGAGGAGGGGCTGGAGATCGAGGCCGACAAGTTCGCTGGGTTGGTGGACACCGAAGATATGAAGGAGGGGTTAACCGCCTTCTTGGAGAAGCGGCAGCCCAAGTTCGTGGACCGGTAGTTGATTGTAGGTTGGTGCGCGCGAATAAATTCGGCTTAGCCCTAGAATTCATTCTAGGTTGTTATGAAAAATAAGCCTATCTACTTCCATGTTATCTTTACGGTTTATCGAGGGAAGAAAGCCCTGAATAGGAGAGGTTAAGGACTACTTCCGAGAGTTGGTGGAGGAGGTGGCAAGGAAAAGGGGTTACAAGCCCGTCGTTATGGAAACGATGCCCAATCATGTACACTTTCTCTTAACTAAACCGCCCTGGGAGGATCTCTCCAGGTTTGTCAAGAACCTGAAAGGCGTCACTGCTAGAAGGATCTTCCAACGCTTTCCTGGTCTCAAACTGGATATGAGGAGCAACCATTTCTGGACGAGAGGCTACCAGTATGTAAAGCATGAGGGGTCATCTTTGCCCACAGTTATCGCCTACATCCGAGATCAGAAGCGAATGGCAGGGCTGGTAGATTAACCATGGCGCGCGAATGAATTCGGCTTCTAAGCCGGTGTCTGAGCTTAGGCTTCGAGTAGGAGGTGTTCTATGAATTTTGCCCTCACTGAAGAAGAGCAGATGTTCCAGGAACTCTTCCGGGATTTCGCTCAGAATGAGG
>JBHIDN010000190.1:0-4009 GCA_046760125.1 Anaerolineae bacterium | reverse complement strand
TAAGATCCTCTTTAACCGCTGGGATACCGATCATTATTCTTGTGGCTCTTTAGCCTGGCAAGCCTACATGGGGCAAGGGATCGACTTGGCCCCCGCATCTTTTGAGATCCTCGTCCTTCCGGCCATGCTGCTAAGGAGTCCCCATATCGAGATCGTGGCTTATGGGACGCGCTATGAACCGATTAAGCGGGGTTGGCACCAGTTTGGCCGCCTCTTGGAGCGGTTATGGTTCAGGTATCTATCGAGGGCCAAGATCATCGTATAGATTAGGAGGCTCACATGCCGGTCATAGATTTTCACCTGCACCCCGTAAAATACGAGACCTATCAGCCTGGGGCTAAGGGTTATCTGGAGTCGGTCATCGGCAAGGATATGGAAGGGTATATCGAACGGATGGCCACCCCTGAGGCGGTAGTGGAGATGCTGGAGGAGAGCGGGGTGGATTATGCCGTAGTCCTGGCGGAACTGAGTCCCATCACCACGGGTATGATGAGCAATGAAGGGATAGCGGAGTTCTGCCAGGCATCGGAACGGCTCATTCCCTTCGCCAACATCAACCCCTATCTGGTGGCAAGCCCGGCGGAGGAACTGGAACGGTGTGTGAAGGGGCTTGGCTTTCGGGGCCTGAAACTCTACCCCACCTATCAGCATTTCTACCCTAACGAGAGTGCGATCTACCCTCTCTATGCTAAGGCTGAGGAATTGGGGATACCGGTGATGATCCACACCGGCTCTTCTGCCTTCCGCGGATCGCGGCTGAAATATGGCGACCCCCTCTTCCTAGACGACCTGGCCGTGGATTTCCCTAACCTACTGCTCATCCAGGTGCACAGCGGCCGAGGCTTCTGGTACGACCGGGCCTTCTTCCTGGCCCGGCTCCATGAAAACGTCTATATGGAGATAGCCGGACTGCCGCCTAAGAAACTTCTAACTTACTTCCCTGATTTGGAGAGGAACTCCGCAAAAGTACTCTTCGGCTCCGACTGGCCGGGGGTGAAAAGCATCAAAGCCAATATCGAGGCCCTGAGAGCCTTGCCCATAAGCGAGGAGGCGAAGAGAAAGATATTGGGGGGAAACGCGGCCCGAATTCTGGGACTCAAGTAACCCTCTACTCCTCGATTCGGATCGTGGCCAGGATGATTCTGTCTTCCTCTAGCCGGTTTCCCTCTTCATCGAAGGCGGGAAGGCGCTCCCCCGTTTCGGCTTGGTACATCCCCACCTCTAGGAGGTAAGAGCCAGGAGGAGCATTGGGGGAGACGGGGATCTCGTATTCATCTCGTACCACCTCCCCTTCCAGCCAGCCGGTGGTGGGGTACTTGCCCCCTTGTGGCGGGTTATCCTTCTGACCCCAGAGTCGCCCTCCCTCATCCAGAAGGTGGGTGAAGACGGTATAACTGGTGCTCATCTCCCTCTGGGCTTGCCAGTAAAGTACTAGGTGCAACTCTCCTCCTGCTTGGGCCTTGCTCTCTAGGTCATATCCCAGAAGGGTCACCTCTTCTCCCAGGCTGATCGTTAAGGGGTGCTCCGGGGAGGGGAGGGCGAACTCTCTACGCCGCTCCAGGACGCGAACGCGACTCAGGGCGATGCTATCCCCTGAATCTCCGACTAGAGGAAGATACTCCCCCGTTTTCGTATCGAAAACCCGAAGCAAGAGGCGATATTTCCCTGGGGGGGTTTCGGGAGGGATGGGGTAGTCGAAACGGTCGCGGACGATCTCCCCGGCCTTCCAGCGGCTGGTTGGGTAGTCCCCATCTAAGGGTTGGCGGCGAAGTTCCCCGAACCTATTTCCTTCCTCATCGGCGAGGAAGACCGAGAGGGCGTAATCTCTCTCTGGTTGGCCTTGGGCTTGCCACCAGAGGGAGACGTGTATCCTCTCCCCAGGGCTCGCCCGGCGACGGCTGATCCCCTGCCCCAAGAAAGTTAGTTTATGGCCAAAGTTCCTCCGACGAGGCTGGGGTATCTCCAAGGCCTCTAGAGGAACGGAGGTCGCCTTGGCTACGACGAGGGGTTCGGAGGAAAGAGCGCTCAGGTAGGGTTCTCCCGCCATTCTAACCCTCTTTCCCGTAGCCCGGTCATAGAGGCCCACTTGGAGGCGATATTCTCGGGGTGGCGTGTCGGGGGGGATGGGGAGGGTGAACCACTCTGCTACCAGGTCGCCCTCTTGCCAACTGGAAGGGGGATAGCCTAAGGAGTCGGCTTGGGCCCAGAGGTAGCCTCGCAGATCCACCAGATGGAGGAAGAAAGAGTAATCTATATCCCCTTTTACCCTGCTGAGGGCGCGCCAGTAGAGGACGAGTTGTAAGGGCTCCCCCGCCTGAGGCGGGAAGATGAGATCATACCCCAGGACCTCGATCTTGTTATCGAGGTTGGCCGAAAGGGGATAGTGGGGTTGGATCTTTTGAAGGCCAGCCAGATCTCCTGAACCCAAACGGTAGGCCTGAAAGGCTGGCTCGCCCTGGGGATCGAGGACGCTATCCGCTACTGGCAGGCTAGCGAAATACTCATCTTTCCATTCCTCTCGCAAGGGGCCCGTGGCAGGGAAGATATAGGTCACCTCCTCGCTGGCAGGGAACACGAGGGACCTCTGGCCGTTGAACCATCTGATGAAGCGGGGCTTCCCCAACATATAGTTTAGGACTTGTTGGTCTAAATCGGCGGCGAACTCCGCAGAGATGCAGATGGTATCCCCCTCCAACCGGCTCAAATATTGGGCTACCTCTGTCAGATCGGCTCGATAGATCTTCCGCACCTCAGGGTTTTGAGCCCAGAGGAGAAAATAATCGCGGTAGGTGAGAAGGGTTGTGGCCAAGAAGAGGGTCGCTATGGCCCCCATAGCCACCCTTTTGGCCGTCTTCCCCTTCCTTTGAGCGAGCCATCTCCAAGTGGCCACGACGGCTATCGAAGGGAGGGTATATATCGCTCCCAGGGCGCCGATGGCCCTCAGGGTAGAGGGACTGGCCCGAGTTACGGCGCTGGTTATGAGGTTTAGGGGCAGCCAGAGGAGAAGAAAAGCGTACTCTGGTTTCTTGAACCTGGCTAGAGAGATAAGGAGACCCCCGTAGAAGAGGAGGGAAGTTAGAGGATCGAAGACCGGTCGCCCCGCCAGGTTGTATCGCCACTCTGGGTCGCCGCGAAGGCTGAACATCCCTAGAACATTCAAGGCGTCTTTGAGTATAGGTCGGGGGTCGCCTTGAGAGAGGAGGCGGAGGTGGTCGCTGAGATCGCGCACCCTGGCCGTGGAGGCGAGGGGGTTTCTCTGTAAGTGATAGCCCATGGGGAGAAAGACCGCCGAAGCCACGATGAAGAGGAGGACGATACCCTTAAGGTTGCTGCGGAGGAGACCTCTGTGCCAGATAAAAAGGTAGAGCACGAAGAAGAGGAGAGTGGCCGCCACCAGGGGAGCCGAGGTGTAGGTATATTGAGCCAGACCCAGAATGAGGCCCGAGGCCAGGAACCAAACCATACCTCTCCTTAGCCCCTGCCAAAAGAGGTAGAAGCAGGCGAGTTCCAGGAGAAGGAGGGTAATAGGGCGCAACCCCACGCGGCTATCGAAGATAGGCCAGAAGGAGATCGCTACCCCGGTGGCGGTGAGGAGGGCCACCTCTTGATCGAAGAGTTCCTTGGTCAAGCGATAGAGTATGGCGATGCTCACTATCCCTGAAAGGACGGCCACTAGGCGGAGGGCGAAATAGTTCTCCCCCAGAAGAGTGAGGGAAAGGGCCGTTAGATAAGGGTAGAGAGCCTCCTCCCCGCCGTTGGCATCGAAAAAGGCGGGGAACTCTCCCTTAAGGATATAGGTGGCGAAATTGGCCTTGAATATCTCATCGTGCTGAAGGCCAGGGGGAGCGGCCTGGAAACGGTAAGTCCGGAAGAAGGTGGCCACGAGAAGGATAACGACGATCAGCCAAAAAGTTCGTCGATTCTGAAGACCGCTCTTTTGCAACTGCTCTCTCCTATCGTTGAGAACGATTATAGCAAACTTCGTGGCTAGGGGGTAGATATGAATGCG
>JBHIDN010000189.1:0-4022 GCA_046760125.1 Anaerolineae bacterium | reverse complement strand
GAGGTAGATCTCAGCCCTCGATTTTCTATCGGTGGTGTCAGGAGTTACGTCCTGACACCACCTCAAACTCTCTTGTGAAAATCAAGCCCCTCTCCTCTGGAGCCGCCAAAGTTTCAGGTATTTCACCCCTTCGTAATAAGCCATGAGAAGGCTCAAAAGTAGGCCGTGCCTCCCGTCCTTATAGCCTTGCAGGGTTATATATCTTCTCCTGAACTCCCGACAGGGTTGAAGGACGAAATTCCTCACTTTGGCCCTGGTGCCCTCTCGAAATAGGTAAGCGGCTTCCATCTCCGTATATCTATTCTGCCTCTCGATGAACTGGCTAATGTTGTCGTAGTTGTAATGGATGAGAGGGCTCTCCAGATACCCCTGGGGGCCATCTAGTATAACTAACTCATGAACCTCCCGGCTCTCGTCATGGCGCCCCTTATGGCGACGAAAGAGGCGTAATTGGTAGTCAGGATACCACCCTGCGTGCCGGATCCACCGGCCGAAGATGTAGTTTCGGCGGGGCACCCAGAAGCCGTCCACCTCTTCCCCCGCTATCGCCTTCCCAACCTCACCTGCCAACTCCTCGGTGGCCCGCTCATCGGCATCGACGAAGAAGACCCACTGGCCCCGGGCTAACTCCAAGGCGGCGTTTCTTTGACGGGGAAAGTTATCAAAAGGGCGCGTCTCCACCCGCGCCCCCATCCTCTGAGCCAGATCCACCGTGGCATCTTCGCTTCCAGAATCGAGGACTAGAACTTCATCAGCCCAACTCAAAGTCCGTAAGCAATCGACGATGTTCCTCTCCTCGTTCCTGGTGAGGACGATGGCTGAGAGGTGAAGGCTCATGGCAACTCCAGTACCCGCCGGTAGGCATCCAACCGCTTCTCCAACTCTCCTTCTGTGACCCTACCCTGACGGGCCTCCCGGCGGGCTTTCAACATCTCCCGCCGCACCCCCAGCCCCACGATGAGGCGGGCCATAAGCCTGAAGGCCGGGCCATAATGCTTCTCGTAGAGCCGGTACCGGCTCCTATGGAGTTCCACATACATCGCTTCCCGAAACTGTCCCGTGCTCTTGCCCACGTAATGGACGATCTCCGCCTGGGGCAAGCAGAATATCTCCCACCCCACCTTTTTCATCCTCAGGCACCAGTCTATCTCCTCACAGTAGATGAAGAACCCCTCATCCAAGGGGCCCACCTGGTCTACCGCCTCGCGGCGTACCATCATCGCCGCCCCCAAGGGGTGATCAACCGGGAACGGCTCACCAGCCTCGTAGAGGACTTTCGGGTAGCGGCCGTTGAGGCGGGAGTTGATAAGGCGATGATTAAGGGGGAAGAAATCGAGGAAGATCATGGAGAGCGTGGGGAAAGAGAAGGCGGAATGTTGGGGTCGGCCGTCAGGGTAGAGAAGTTTGGGACCCACCATGCCCACTCGGGGATGGGAAACCAAGAATTGAAGCATAAGTGGGAGAGCCTCGCCTCGCACCAGGGTATCGGGGTTTAGAAGCAGAAGGTAGTTTCCTTTGCTTGCCTTGAGGCCCTGGTTATTGGCTGCGGCGAAACCCAGGTTCTCCTCATTGGCCAGGAGTTGAACCTGGGGAAACCGCTTTCGCACCATCTCCACCGTTCGATCCCTAGAGGCGTTATCGACCACGATGACCTCGTATCCGAGGGCGGAGGAGGCGAGATTGGCGAGGAGGGAATCGAGACAGAGAGCCAAAAGTTCCCTGGTGTTGTGACTGACGATGATGACGGAGAGATCCATCTCAGAAACCTATAGACACTTCCGTAGGGTGTTGATAGTCGTTGACGATCCGCACCCCTTCGTGGATCAAGCCCACCCAGAAGTGGGGGCCTGTCCTGGGTGGCGGCTCGTCTATGATGATACCGCCTGTAATCGTCACCTGCTGGCCCGGGAGAAGGTAGAGGTGGCGTTGGCCATCGATGATCCGAGCCTCCAGTTCGGCCTCATCGCCCAACTGCCAACGGTATGGATACCGTCGCCCGAAACTATTACCCTCGAAATCCACCCCCACTCGGAAGGAGCCATCCGATTCGTAATATCCCAGGGTGTTGAAATTCTGGGTAGCCAGATAGGTAGTTTCCGGGGGCGGCCCCTCGGTTCTTATGGGCACCGCTCCCACGTTCTCTACGGTGGCCGTGAAGTAGAGAGTCCCCCCCAAAGGCACTATCGTGGGCCAGAACTCCACAAACTTCACCTCGGCCACGGGGATACCCCCCTCCTCGATGGTGAGGGGGGCCTCCACTCTGACCGAGTTCCCCGCTGCATCGGTAGCCACGGCCACCACAGTGTATCTTCCGTCGGGTGGCGGAGGAGCCCCCCTATCGATGCCCCCATCGTAGTCGTACTCGATGATGCCTGGCTCCAGTTCCACCTTGTGAGGACCGATCAGAGGAGTCGACTCCTCTTCCACTCCCCACATCGACTTGGGTACCCCCACCGGGTATCTACGATCCTCGGCGTCGAGGAGATATACCTCCACCGCGGCTCTCTCCGTGAGGCGAAAATTGATGGCCACCCGATCCCCTATCCCATCTCGGTTAGGGGTAAAAGAATCGGGAAAGACGGTGAAATCCAAGAGTTCTGGAGGTGAGGTGTCGGCCCCACTGATGGTGAGTTCCCCTTCCGCCCGCTCGGTCACCCCCGTAGAGTCATCGGTAGCCTCTACCACATAGGTGTAGACGCCGTTGGCCAGCATACGCCCCTCGATCGTCCCTCCAAAGTAGACCTGGTACTCCCCGGGAGAGCGGCGGTTCCCCTGTCGGAAGTAATATTTCTCCCCCTGGCTATCTAGGAAATAGATATCCAGATGCGAGGGGCGGGAGATGGAATATTTGATCTGGGTCACATCATTCACCCCATCAGCGTTGGGAGATATCACTTGGGGGACCACCTCCACCCCATAGAGAAGGGGGCGATTCATACAACCGATCGCGACCAGTAGAAGGCCAACCACTATCCCCATAAGATAAAGGCGAGTTTTCAAAGCACCCTCCCTCTTAGAACTCTATCAAAAGGCCCTCCCCTAGTCAAACTAGGGGGTCACTACCTGAATTTTGGTGGGCAAAACTATGCGATTATCCAATACCCTGCCTTCCACATCCATTGCCGGGAGTCGCTCCCCGGTAGAGGCGTCGTACATGCCCACCTCCAAGAGGTACTCCCCTGGCGGGGCGTCGGCCTCCACGACCAACTCGTACTCATCGATAATGAACTCCCCCGGCACCCAGCCGGTGGTGGGCCTGGCCCCTCCCGAGGGGAGACTGTCCTCCTGGGCCCACACCTGGTTTTCGCTATCCAGGAGATGGGCGAAAACTGTGTAGGACTTATCTATGGGGGCCAGAGCCCGCCAATAGAGAACGAGTGTGAAACTATCACCTGGCCGCACGCTCTCTGCAGTTAAGCCATAACCCACCAGGCTAACCAAACCCCCCAGGCTCCCCTCCGGTAGTGTGTATTGGGGAGAGGGCGGCTCAAAGATCCGCTCTGTCTCCTGAACCTCAAAAGAAAAGAGGGGAGCGGTGCCCCAGATAGCGCCCCTTGGGTCAAGGAGAGTCACTCTTATCTCCGCCTTCCCAGGGCTGGGCTGCGAAGGCCAAGCGGGGATCGTATAGTCGTACTGACCCCTTATCACCTCGCCAGGCTGCCAGCGGGAGGTGGGATAGGCCTCCGTGCCCAGACGGTATCTGAGCCCGCTTTCTATTAACTGGCCCTGGGCATCTATGAGTTGAAGGACAAAACTGTAATCCTTTGCCCCATCAGATAGAGCACGCCAGAAAAGGGTGAAACTGATGGTGTCGCCCGCTTGGACCGGCTTCTCCTCCCAGTTGTAGCCCAGAAGTTCGAGACTATTAAAGGTCACCTGAAGAGGACGTTCGATCTCCCCCTCTACCTGGTCAAAGGAGGTGATCACTTCCGATATGGGAACCTCTGCTATCCCGATGATCTGGCTCTTCCCCAGGGGCGTCCCTTTCTCGTCCAGGACATCCAAGCCTCTGGGATCCTCCT
>JBHIDN010000188.1:0-4023 GCA_046760125.1 Anaerolineae bacterium | reverse complement strand
GGCGATCCGCTCCGCAGCGTCCTCGTACTCCCGGCCGGGCCAAAAGGCCTCATAGTCGCTCCCTTCGTAATCGCAGACCCTATGTTTCACGTGAAACACCCACCAAGAGGTCGTAGAGCGCCTGTAACTCCTCCTCGGAGTAGAAGTGGATGATCAACCTCCCTCCCTTCTTGCTCCGAGCGAGGGTCACCTTGGTGCCCAGGGCTCGCCTGAACGCCTCCTCTAGGGCTAGATCCTCCGGGGGTTTGCTTACTGGTTGGGGAGCTCCCTCTACCAGTCGGCGGACCAGTTCCTCCGTCTGGCGAACATTGAGGCTTCTGTTGAGGATCGCTTCCAGGGCCCGCTTCTGCTGCTTCCTTTCCAGGCGGAGGAGAGCCCTGGCGTGCCCTTCGCTTATCAGGTCGGAGAGGAGGGCCCCCTTTACCACCTCTGGAAGTCGAAGGAGGCGCAAGGTATTGGCCACCGTGCTTCGATCCTTCCCTACCCTTCTGGCTATCTCCTCTTGGGTCAGGCCGAAATTCTCTATCAGTTCCTGATAGGCCGAAGCGGCCTCCAGAGGGTTTAGGTCCTCCCTTTGCAGGTTCTCCACCAGGGCCAAGGCCAGCCTGTCTGGGGGTTCCGCCTCCCGGATTATGGCCGGCACCGTGGCTAACCCGGCCATCCGGGCGGCCCGCCAACGCCTCTCCCCAGCGATGATCTGGAACCCCTTCTCGGTTCGGGTGACGATGATGGGCTGCACCACGCCGTTCTCCCGGATGGAGTCGGCCAGCCCCTCCAACGCTTTTAAGCCCACCCGGGGTTGGTTAGGGTTAGGCTCTATCTTCTCCACCTCTATCTCCATCACGCCAGAGGAAGGAGGGGTGGGGATGAGGGCCTCTAGCCCCTTTCCTAGCCCCCGTCTTCTTCCACGAGGGGTTTCGGCCATGATACCTCCCTTCTAAATAACACGCTCTTTCTGGGCCTCCCGTTCCGAGACCCGCTTCAGGATCTCCCTGGTGAGGGCCTCGTAGGCCAGGGCCCCTGCGGAGCGGGGAGCGTAGATGGAGATCGGTTCCCCGTAACTGGGGGCCTCGCTGAGGCGGACGCTGCGAGGGATGATGGTCCTAAAGACCTTCTCGGGGAAGTGTCTCCGCACCTCCTCCACCACCTGGCGGGCGAGGTTGGTGCGCGCGTCGTACATGGTCATCACCAGGCCGAAAAGGTGAAGCCCGGGGTTGAGGGCCCGGCGGACGAGGCCGATGGTGTGGAGGAGATGGGTGAGGCCTTCCAGGGAGAGGTACTCACATTGCACGGGGATGATCACATCTCGGGCGGCGACGAGGGCGTTGACGGTGAGGAGCCCCAGGCTGGGAGGGGAGTCGATGATGATATAGTCGTACCGTCCCCCTAGGGGCCGAAGAGCCAGACGTAGGAGCCGCTCCCTGGCGGGGAGGCGGGTCAGTTCCACCCGGGCCCCGGCTAGGGAGGGTGCGGAGGGGGCTAGGTCCAGGTGGAGCCACTCGGTGGGGAGGATGATTCGAGAGAGGGGCAGCCCTCTTATGAGGCTATCGTAGATGGAGAGGGGTAGGTGGTTCTTATTTATCCCTAGGCTGCTGGTGGCGTTGGCTTGGGGGTCGATATCTACCAGGAGGACCTTCCTCCCCTGAGCGGCCAGGTAGGCCCCTATGTTGATGGCGGTGGTCGTCTTGCCCACCCCACCCTTCTGGTTAGCCAAGGCGAATATCGTTCCCATGAGCATGTGCTTCCAGTCGTTCCTCTATCTCTGTCCTGGTGGGTATCCCCGAAAGAGCGATCCTCTCTATCGACAGGGAGGCCGCCGTATTGGCGAAGCGAGCAGCGATGTGGAGGTCCCCTGTCTCGGCCAATCTTACTAGGAAAGCGGCAGCGAAGATATCTCCCGCTCCCGTGGGATCGACGCTTCTAGCCCGGGGGACGGGAAAGCGGTATCTCTTTCCTTTATGATAGAGGGTAGCCCCCTGGGCCCCTTGGGTTACCACGCTTAGGCGGGGGAGATGAAGATGCTGCCTGAGCGAAGCCGCCTCTCCCCTCATATCCTCGTCGCTGACGATGAGGAGATCTACAGAAGGGAGCACCTTCTCTGCCCCCTCCCATCTCTGGGGATGGACCCGCCCCTCCTCATCCCATCTTCGAAGCCACCCCTGAGGGGTGAGGCAGAGCAGGGAGTGGGGGAAAAGCCACACCATCTCCTCCCCTAGTTCCTGGGCCACGGGCCCCAGATGGACGATGGGGAGATCTCGCCATTTCAGAGGCACGGCATCTGCACCTATGGGAGAAGCGCGATGGTATAGGAATTGGGAGCGGCGCCCTCCCCGATAGACATTTCTAAAGGTGGTCGTAGTTGGTGAAGGAAGGCAGAGGAGATCGACCCCTTCTAAGAGTTCGAGTTCTATATCGGGGCCGGCGCTAGTGACTACAGCCACTTTTCGTCCCAGGTTCCTGGCGGTCAAAGCCGAATAGATAGCCGTGCCCCCTAGGGTGTACCCCTCCTCCCCAAGGTCTTTAGCAATATGCCCGACGACCAGGAAATCCGGCCCCTTCACCCCGACGCCTGTCTCAGGGAGCGGCATGCCCCCGGGGAAAGATCACCACCTTGCGGCGATCGCCCTCTCCGACGCTCTCGGTGGTGACCTTCTCGTGATCTCGAAGGGCGAGATGGATGATGCGTCGTTCATGAGCGGGCATCGGCTCCAGAGAGACCGCCTGGCCTAGGAGGATGGCTCTATCCGCCATGCGGCGCGCCAGTTGGGCGAGGGAACTCTCGCGTCGTTTCTTATACCCATCTACGTCGACGATAATCTCCGCCCACTGGTGAAGCCTGCGGTTGACGATGAGGCGAGTGATATATTGTAAGGCTCGTAGGGTCTCCCCCCGACGGCCAATGAGGATGCCTAAGTTCTGGCCCGTGATGTCCAGGGCGATGGGGTTCGGTCCTTCTGGAAGGTCGGGGGGGTGAAGGCTCACCCGGGCTTCGATACCCATGCCCCCAAGCAGTCTCTCCACCACCTCTTTGGCCACCAGGGCCACCTCCTCTTCAGGCTCGGGGGAGCGGAGGGTGACCCGCACCCGTGCCTCTTGGGTCCCAAAGCCCAGGAGGCGGCGCCCCCCCTGGCTGAGGATTTGGATCTCCACCTCCTCCCGGCTGGCCCCTAACTGGGCAAGGGCCTTTTCTGTGGCCTCCTCTATACTGTTACCGCTTGCCTCTACGCTTCTTCTTTCGTCCATCTTCTTTTCCCGACGCCACAGGCTGGGCTTTGAGGCCACCCCACCCGGTGACGAAATATTGTTGGATGATGCCCAGAACGCCGGAGACGACCCAGTAGATAGCCAGGCCGGAGGAGACCTGTAGGGTGAAGAAGCCGAACATGATGGGCATCATGATGCTCATGGTCTGGTTCATGGAGGCCTGCTGGGGGTCGGCGGAGGGGACGGTGCTCATCCTCTGCTGTAGCCAGAAGACGGCCACCACCAATATAGGCAGGATGTAGTAGGGGTCGGGGCGGGCCAGGTTAAGCCAGAGGAATCGACTATTCAGGGGTATCGCCCGCCGGGCTATCTCATAGAGAAAAGGCACCGAGTGGTAGATATGCTGGGAGAGGTTCATCAGTTGCTCCGGGGTCTCCCCCAACACCTGGTAGATCGATTGGTAGAGCCCGATCCAGACGGGCATCTGGATGAGCATAGGGAGACACCCCCCGGCTGGGTTTACGCCATGCTCCCGATACAACTTCATCGTCTCCTCGGTGAGTTTCTCCCTGTTCTTCTCGTACTTCTTCTGGAGGGCCTGGAGTTTGGGGCTAAGTTCCTGCATGGCCTTGAGGGAGCGGAGTTGTTGGCGCAGTAGAGGGTAGGTTATGAGCCGTATCAGGATGGTGAGCCCCACTATGGCCAGGGCGAAGTTGTTGAAGAGGAGGCTGTAGAGGAGCACCAAGAGGTTGATCATGGGCTCCAAGATTATGGTCGTCCATAACTGCCCTATCATCTTCTATCCTTCCTTGTCCATCT
>JBHIDN010000187.1:0-4038 GCA_046760125.1 Anaerolineae bacterium | reverse complement strand
CATAGGTGGCGATACTCCCAGCCGCATCTATCAGCGCATCTCTCAATTGGCCCAAGCGGTGGGCATCTCCATAGAATTGCACTGTCACAACGACTTGGGCTTGGCGGTGGCCAACTCCTTGGCTGGGGCCCAGGCTGCCGTGGAGGCTGGCGTGGACGCCTATATTAACGCTACCGTCAACGGGGTAGGGGAGCGAGCTGGTCAGGCGGATCTCCTCTCCTGCATCCTGGCGTGCAACTTCAGCTTCGAGTTCGCAGGGAAGTTGGAGTTGGGAGATAGTCTCCGCCTGGAAGTTGCTCGCCGTCTGGCCAACTATGTGGCTAACGCTTTCAACCTATCGTTGCCCATAAATCAGCCGGGGGTAGGGAGCAACGTATTCGCCCATGAGTCGGGCATCCACGCCGATGGCACCCTTAAGGACCCCCGCAATTATGAGCCATATGATTATGATCTCTTGGGCCCGTCTGAGACGCCTTCATCGCCTACGGGCCGAGTCATCACCACTGGCGAGTATGGCGGGATCTCCGGCTTGCGCTACGTCTATGAAAGGCTGGGCATCTATTTCGACAGCCGGGAAGAGGCCCGCGACATCCTCCAGTTGGTTCAAGCCGCCAACGCCCATACTCACATGCCTTTGATCGATGATGAGCTGCGCTTCATCGCCCACCACCCCGAAGAGGTGCGGTTGCTCCTAACCATGAGCCTGCAGCCGGCTCGCAGTTGAGTCCTCCTCTACGAGGTGACCATGGGCAAGAGTCTGATCGAGAAACTGCTAACGGAGCACTTGGTAGAAGGGAAGGTTGCTCCGGGGCAGGAGATCGCCATAGCCATCGACCAGACCCTGACCCAGGATGCTACCGGCACTCTGGCCTACCTTCAATTTCAGAGTTTAGGGATCGAAAGAGTTGGAACAGAACTCTCCGTCAGTTACGTGGATCACAACCTCCTTCAGACCGAACCCCGAAGTACCGATGACCATAGATACCTCCAGTCGGTGGCAGCCAAATATGGCCTGTATTTCTCTAGACCCGGCAATGGTATCTGCCACCAAGTACATCTGGAACGATTCGGTGTGCCGGGAAAGACCTTGCTAGGATCGGATAGCCACACCCCTGTTGCTGGCGCCTTGGGGATGTTGGCCATTGGCGCTGGGGGGTTGGATGTAGCCTTGGCTATGGCCGGAGCCCCTTTTTATCTGACCGTCCCAGAGGTGATAGGCGTAAGGCTTAGGGGCCGATGGTCTCCCTGGGTGACGGCCAAGGATCTAGCCTTGGAACTTTTGCGACGGTTGACGGTCAAGGGAGGGGTCGGCAAGGCGATGGAATATTGCGGGGAAGGGGTAGCGGCGCTCAGCGTCCCTGAACGAGCGACCGTAGCCGGCATGGGGGCTGAACTGGGAGCCATCACCTCCATCTTCCCCAGCGATGGACGGACTTTGGCCTTTCTGCGGGCTCAAGGGCGAGAGCAAGATTGGCGTCCCTTGGCTGCGGATACCGAGGCGGCTTACGATGAGGTGATAGAGGTGGACCTCAGCCACTTGGAATCCCTCATCGCCCAACCTTCGAGCCCAGACAAGGTGGTGCCAGTTAGGGAAGTAGAGGGTATCCCGGTGGCTCAGGTGTGCATAGGTGGTTGTATCAACTCTTCCTATCTAGACTTGGCTCGGGTGGCGGCTATCCTGGCCGGCAAGAGGGTTCATCCCCAGGTCAGCCTGACCATCTCCCCGGGTAGTCGGCAGGTGTTGACCATGCTCGCTAAAGAGAGTATGCTGGCCAGCCTCTTTTCCTGCGGGGCTCGCATCTTGGAGGCAGCCTGTGGCCCATGTATCGGCATGGGCCAGGCCCCGCCCAGCGGTGGCGTGTCGGTGCGCAGTTTCACGCGTAATTTCAAAGGCCGAAGCGGTACACCAGACGATCTGGTCTACCTGGCCAGCCCTGAGGTCTGTGCGGCCACCGCCTTAAGAGGAGAATTATCCGATCCTCGGCGGTTGGGGGAGCCTCCTTCGATCCCTTTGCCCTCTTCCTTCCCCGTGGACGAGGGCCTGATCATACCACCACCCGAAAACCCACAGGAGGCAGAGGTGGTGATGGGGCCGCATATGGCGCTTCTTCCCCGAGGCGAGGCCCTGCCCGATAGGTTAGAGGGCCAGGTTCTATTGGTCGTAAGAGACGATGTCACCACCGATCAAATATCGCCAGCCGGGGCCCAATTTCTCCCCCTTCGTTCCAACATACCGGACCTAAGCCGATTTCTTTTCCACCCCGTCGATCCGACCTTCGCGCGGAGGGCCAAGGAGGCCGGAGGGGGCTTTGTGGTGGCTGGCTACAACTACGGTCAGGGCTCCAGCCGTGAACACGCCGCCCTGGGGTCCATGTTTTTAGGGATAAGGGCTGTGTTGGCCCAATCGTTCGCCCGCATCCATAAGGCGAACTTGGTCAATTTCGGCATTCTGCCTTTGGTCTTTGCTGACGAAAGCCAATATGGGGCGCTTGGTCAAGGAGAGGTGTTGCGGTTGAGCGGCCTTCGCCAAGCACTAAAGACTGGTCGTCCCCTCTGGGTGGAGAGGGTATCTGGGGGCGATGGTTTCTGGGCTCGATACGAACTAACACCCCGTCAGATGGAGATCCTCTTGGCCGGAGGGCTATTAAATTACATGGGAGAGGGGTGGGGAGGATAGGGTCATGGCTTCTCACTTGACAACTATCGTTCGGAGGCCCTCATGACTCATCGCGTGACCCTGATCCCTGGCGATGGTGTTGGCCCGGAGGTGATCGAGGCGGCCCGGCGGGTGGTTGAGGCCACGGGCGTGGCCATGGAGTGGGAGATGCAGGATGCGGGCACCGAGGCGATAGCCAAATATGGCACCCCTTTGCCCGAAGGACTCCTCGAATCGATCCATCGTAACCGGGTGGCCTTAAAAGGGCCCATCACCACTCCCATCGGAGGGGGCTATCGAAGCGTAAATGTGGCCATTCGCCAGGCTTTGGATCTCTACGCTAATCTGCGGCCGGCTAAGTGGTTGCCCGGTGTCCCTTCTCGTTTCGAAGGGGTCGACCTGGTGGTGGTACGGGAGAACACGGAGGACCTCTATAGCGGCATCGAGCATGAAGTCATCCCCGACCAGGCCGCGGAGGCGATCAAGATCATCACTCGTCGGGCCTCGGAGAGAGTGGTCCGCTTCGCCTTCCAGTATGCGCAGGATCATGGTCGCCGTAAGGTGACCGCCGTCCACAAGGCTAACATCTTGAAGTTGACCGATGGGCTTTTCTTGAGGGTAGCTCGAGAGGTAGCGAAGGACTATCCCGATATCGAGTTCGAGGATCGGGTTGTGGATAATATGTGTATGCAACTGATACGCAAGCCAGAACTCTATGATATGCTGGTCATGCCCAACCTCTATGGCGACATCCTGAGCGATCTGACTGCTGGGTTAGTGGGGGGGCTGGGGCTGGTCCCCTCGGCCAACATCGGTGACCATTTGGCCGTCTTCGAGCCTGTTCACGGCTCGGCTCCCAAATATGCTGGCCAGGACAAGGTGAACCCCACGGCTGCCATCTTGAGCGCCGGGCTCATGTTGCATCACTTAGGGGAGAGAGAGGCGGCCACAAGGATAGAGAGGGCGGTGGCCATGGTCATCGCTCAAGGGAAGCGGGTAACCTATGATCTGAAGCCTCGGGCCGATCATCGCCCCGCCGTTGGCACCTCCGAGTTTTGTCAGGCGGTCGTGGATGCCTTATCCAGCCTGGACTAACCCAAGGAAGTCGATCCTTCTGAGAGCGGGCGGCTGACTGGCCTGGATCACCTCAGTCTTTAACCTCGTCGCAGACATATGCCCCAGGGGAAAAGGTTGGGGATCTCATTGTGGGACACTGCCTCGTCATCCGTTCTTTACAAAGGGCCTTACGCGTATATGATACTAGTGTGGCATAGGGACTGAAGGGAAGATGTGTACGTGGTTTTGCTGCCATCGGCCGGTGGAGTACCTTGATAGATCTTCCAAAGTGCGGGCAAAAACCTCAGCGGACTCATACGAAACGG
>JBHIDN010000186.1:0-4045 GCA_046760125.1 Anaerolineae bacterium | reverse complement strand
TGGGTGAAGAGGTCGAAGGAGATGCCCAGCCTCTTGAAGGAGTCCAGGAAAGAGGCGTGGTAGCGTTGGAATATCTCCTCCGGGGGGACGCCCTCTTGCTCGGCGCGGACGGTGATGGGCGTACCGTGGGAATCGCTCCCCGAGACCATCAGCACCTGGTTCCCCCGCAGGCGGTGATACCGGGCGAAGATGTCGGGGGAGAGATAGGCCCCCGCGATATGCCCCAGATGCAAGGGGCCGTTAGCATAGGGCCAGGCCACGAAGACGCCGATTTTCTCAGACATGCTGCTTTACCTCATGCGAGTTTTCCGTAAAGGATCCCTGTAGGAGCAGCACCATTGCTGATTTGGAGCGATTGTATCACAAGGCGGGGGAAAAGGGAAGGCTTAGTTTAAGTATATCTTGAAGTTAAAGCGAAAGCGAAGACCCGATTAACTTGGGTCTTCGCTTCAATCCCTATCTTGGTGAGTGTACGATTTATTCAATATCAATAAGAACTACCCATATGGGAACCGCGGGGAAGTTTCTTCTAAGTCTCTCTATGTCATAGACCAATTGCTCGCCGTAGGACACCCCTGTCGACATTTCCTTGTGTAGGCTATGACAGGGCACAATCTCCACACCAACGTCGGCCTTTGCTTCATTGAAGAAATATTGAAATTTCGCCAAGTCGTAGAACATAAAAGCGTACTTGCCGAATTGAACTTCAACGAGAACTTTATCCTTCACAAAATCTATCTGCTTGAATGCGCCTTTGATCTCTTTCTCATAGTTCGGCAATTGGATTGTGTATGTATCCCTGAGTTGCCTGTAACCCCTCTTCCTGAACTCCTCCCTGAACCTTTTATTTAGCACCTTTGGGGAATACAACGCCTTTCCCTTCATCGTTTTTTCTTTGCTGATTTTGGTTCTCTCGACGCCGGTGATGGAAGCTATCACCTCATCGATCTCTTGCTTGATGAGGGGATAATCGAGCTGCAATATGTGCCTTCCCCCCAGATGGGAATACTCATACACTTTCTTCATAGTTAACTCCTCAAGTGCGGCGGTGTGTATACTGGCTTGTTCATAGGACGCGTCTTCAGTCTGCCCTCTAGTGCTAGCATAATCCTCTCTTCGGCAATATCGAGATACTTCTTCTCGATGTCGGCACCTGCTGTGCGTCTGCCGTGCATAATCGCAGCCACGGCTGTAGTCCCTACCCCAATAAATGGATCAATCACCAGATCCCCCTCGTTTGTCATCGACAATACCAGCCGCTCAATCATTCCCACCGGGAATTGGCACGGGTGAATCGTCTTTTCAGGATGATTGCTCTTGACGTTAGGGATATCCCAAACGTCCCCGGGATTCTTCCCTTTGGGGTGAGATGATAACTGACCCTTCTTGGGTCCCTTGAAGTATTTCTTCCTTGGGTACTTTTGCGGAATTCTGACCGGGTCTAAGTTGAAGATGTAATCATCTTTGGACTTGGTAAACCACATGATCGTCTCATAACGTCCAGAGAACCTCTTGGTCGCGTGTAGTCCATGACCGAACCGCCAAATGATGCGGTTCCTTAGGAATAAGCCTAACTCCTCAAAAATGGGAAACAAGAATACGTCAAGGGGGGTAATCACCGCGTCTTCCACGTAGTTGCCAACTTGCCAACAGATGCTTCCCCTTTTCGAAAGAATCCGATAGCACTCGTGTATAACCTTCCTCTGCCTCTTGTAGTATTCCTCAAGGCTAATTTTCTCCTCATACTCCTTCCCGATGTTGTACGGTGGTGAGGTAACAATGAGGGTGCCTGCTTCATCCGGAATCTGCTTCAGCAACTCCATGCAATCCCCGTGGAACAATGTAACGAGATTGCTCTCACGGAACTCGTAGCCGATTATCCCCTTTTTCTTGGTGCTTAGAGGTAACACCTGCTGCCTGAATTGTGTTTCTCTCAACAAACAACTCCTACATCACTTAATTAATCCTCCAAAAGCCCTTATCATATTAGCGCAAATTGCCACCCAATGCAAGTGCACAGAGACCCAAACCTGACAATTCTCCCCCACGCTCCTTGGCAAACCTCCCCTTCCCTGCTATAATTAGAACGCCTGTTCGCAAAGGTGGCAATAGAAAAGGCGGGGTCTTAACCCCGCCTCGCTCGCTTTAGGGGGTATCCTCTTTTCGCCTGCGGCTCATTTATCCTGAGCGGAGCCGAAGGGCCTTTTCACCTTTTGCCCTGTCCCCCAGCCTAACCCAGGAACATCCTCATCTTGACCTCTCTAGCAAGGGTAAGATATACTCCCTATGACACGTGAGTATATCTTCGCAAGGAGGTATGATATGGCTGTCGAATTGACCTTTCACGGGCACGCCTCTTTTACCCTTAGAGGGGGCGGGGCTACCCTGCTCCTCGACCCCTTCTTCACCGATAACCCCCTGGCCGATGTGAGCGCCGATTCCGTAGAGGCCGACTACATCCTGGTCTCCCATGGCCACGGCGACCACTTCGGCGACACGGTGGCTATCGCCCGCCGCACCGGGGCCACCGTCATCTCCAACTTCGAGATCGCCAGTTACTCTGAAAATCAAGGGCTTAAAGCCCACGCTTTGCATCTGGGCGGCGGCTGGGAGTTCCCCTTCGGGCGGGTGAAACTCACCATCGCCCATCATGGCTCCACCCTCCCCGATGGCAGCCCCGGCGGCAACCCTGCTGGCTTCCTCCTAGACATAGAAGGAAAACGGATCTATTTCGCTGGGGACACGGGGCTATTTTATGATATGAAATTGATCGGCGAGGAGAAGCCGATAGATGTGGCCCTCCTCCCCATCGGAGACAACTTCACCATGGGCCCCGACGATGCCCTGCGGGCGGTGGGGTTGCTAAATCCCAGGCTTGTCGTCCCCATGCATTATGGCACTTGGCCCCTGGTGGAACAGGACCCCCACGCCTTCGCCAAAAGAGTGGAGGAGATGGGAGTTAGATGCTTGGTGCTCTCCCCAGGTCAAAAACTCACCCTGTAGGCAGCATGAGCAGCAATAATAGATGCGCCCCTTGCCCAAAAGGAGAAGCAGTTGCCTTCCTGGTTTGAGACCGCAGAGGTTCTGAAAAGCGTGCGCCTCTTCTTGAGGGAGCGTACCCCCCAGGCCTATATCGTAGGCGGCTACCTCCGTGACCAACTCCTGGGCAGGGAGACGCGAGATATCGACCTTTTGGTTCCGGTGAACGCCTTACCCTTGGGCCGTCAACTGGCGGATCATCTAGGGGGAAGTTTCGTTCCCCTGGATGAGGAAAGGGGAGTGGCTAGGATCGTCCTACAGGTGGAAGGAGAGCGTTACCTAGTCGATCTCTCCCAGATGCGTGGCGACCTGGAAGCCGATCTCGCCCGGCGCGACTTCACCATCAACGCTCTAGCAACGAACCTTTTTGACCCAGAAGCGCACCTCATCGATCCCTATGGCGGCCAGCGCGACTTGAAAGAGAGGGTAGTGCGCGCGGTCTCAAAGGAAGCCTTCGAGGATGATCCCCTTCGCCTCCTGCGAGGGGTACGGCTGGCGGGGGAATTGGGCTTCCGAGTAGAGAGTCGCACCGAGGGGTGGATGCGCCGCCACGCCTCTCTCATCATCACCGTCTCCCCAGAGCGGCTGCGAGACGAACTGTGCAAGATCCTGGCTTTAGAAGGCTCCGCCGCCAGCCTACGCTACTTGCAACGAACAGGCATCCTGACCGCAGCCCTACCTGAACTCCAAGGGCGGGTGATCGAGCATCCGCTGGATAGCCTGGAGGGCCTGGAGAGCACCCTTCCCGCCTTGAAAGAGTGGCCTGCCTTCCCCCATCTCCTCTCTCATTTGGGCCAACCAACGGCCGGCGATAGAAGCCGCCTCATGCTGTTGAAATTGACTACCTTGCTCCATCACCTTGGACAGGGTGACAAGCACCCTCCCTCTGAGGCTCTAAACACCTCTTCCCTAGGGGGGGTGCTTCGCCGCCTCCGCTTCGCTACCCTGGAGGTGCGCCTGGGCCAAAGGGTATCCCTGGGGAACCCTCTCGCTTGGCGATTGACCC
>JBHIDN010000185.1:0-4056 GCA_046760125.1 Anaerolineae bacterium | reverse complement strand
CCCAAACTTGATAGTTTTTGACAGTCCAAGTGTGATATAGTTATCTTTGATTTAGCGCCTGCTACTCGCAGGTGTTTTTCTGATATTAAAAAGGGAGGGTTTTATCTGTCCCGCATCCCGGAGTTCTATAAACTGAGCCTGGAGGAGCGCATTAGGGAGGTCCAGGCCCGGACAAACCTGACCGATGAGGAGATAGATATTCTAAGAGGGACCAAGGGGCTCACTTTCGCCCAGGCGGACCGGATGAGCGAGAACGTGGTGGGGACCTGCAGTCTGCCCCTGGCCATAGCCACTAACTTCCTCATCGACGGCAAAGACTACCTCGTCCCCATGGCCATCGAGGAGTCCTCCGTGGTGGCCGGAGCCAGCCACGGGGCCAAACTGGTGAGGGAGGGAGGAGGCTTCACCACTGAGGCCACCCCTCCCCTGATGATAGGCCAGATACAGGTGCTAGACCTGGCTGATCCCTATGAGGCCGTAGAACGGCTCCTGGATGCCAAACGAAGGCTCTTAGAAGAGGCCAACAAGGTCGATCCCGTCATCGTGGGTCTGGGGGGAGGGGCCCAAGATATAGAGCCGCGGGTCATAGATAGCCCCAGGGGAGCCATGCTCGTCCTCCATCTGTTTTACGATGTTCGCGATGC
The DNA here is from genome assembly GCA_046760125.1 of Anaerolineae bacterium. Taxonomy (GTDB): domain Bacteria; phylum Chloroflexota; class Anaerolineae; order UBA7937; family UBA7937; genus UBA7937. The sequence goes on along the minus strand of JBHIDN010000185.1, from coordinate 3,412 downwards.
CATGGGGGCCAACGTTATCAATACCACCTTGGAGGCCATCGCTCCCCTAGTGGAGGAGGTAACCGGCGGCCGAGTCAACCTGCGGATCATCTCTAACCTGGCCGATAGGCGACTGGCCAGAGCCCAGGCCACCGTCCCCCAGGAGGCCCTGACCTTTGACGGTTTCGAGGGAAAAGAGGTGGTGGAGCGCATCCTTGAGGCCCACGCCTTTGCGCAAGCAGACCCCTACCGCGCGGCCACCCATAACAAAGGGATCATGAACGGCATCGATGGTGTGGCTTTGGCTACGGGGAACGATTGGCGGGCCATCGAGGCTGGAGCCCACGCCTACGCAGCCCGAAACGGCCGTTACAGCCCCCTCACCAGTTGGCATAAGGATGAAGAAGGCAACCTTCTGGGCAGCATCGAGTTGCCCATCTCCGTGGGCATCGTGGGCGGGGCCACAAGGGTCAACCCCACGGCGAAAGTGGCGCTAAAGATATTGGGCCTAAAGTCAGCCAACGAGTTGGGCCGGGTGATGGCCGCGGTCGGCCTGGCCCAGAACCTGGCCGCGCTCAGGGCCTTGGCCACGGAGGGGATTCAGCGAGGCCACATGGCCCTTCACGCTCGTAACGTAGCCCTCTCCGTGGGGGTGCCAGAAGAATACATAGACCAAGTAGTGGAACAGATGGTGGAAGAGAGGAAGATCAGGCCCGATAGGGCCCAAGAGATACTCAAAAAGTGGCAGAAAGGAGGTGGGGGGTATGAAGCCCAATAGAGAAGTGGGAATCATAGGTTACGGAGCCTATATCCCCCGCTATAGGATCAAAGCAGACGAGATACTCCGTGTCTGGAAGGGCGTAGATACCATACACTTGGAGGAGAAATCGGTCCCCGGCCTAGACGAGGACACCGTTACCATGGCTATCGAGGCAGCCAGGAACGCCTTAAAGCGGGCCGCCATCGACCCCCAAGAGATCGGGGCCGTCTGGGTGGGGAGCGAGTCGAAGCCCTACGCCGTAAAGCCCACCGCCACCATCGTGGCCGAGGCGCTGGACGTTACCCCTCATACCAACGCCGCCGACTGGGAGTTCGCCTGCAAGGCGGGCACCGAAGCGATGCAAGCGGCCATGGGGTTCGTGGGCTCGGGGATGGCTAAGTACGCTCTGGCCATCGGCGTAGACACCGCCCAAGGGAGGCCCGGCGATCAACTGGAATACACCGCCAGCGCTGGCGGGGCAGCCTTCATCATAGGGCCCAAAGAGGAGAGCCTGGCTTACCTCGAAGGCTCCTACTCTTACGTGTCGGATACGCCCGATTTCTTCCGGCGGCCTCACCAGTACTACCCCCAGCATGGCCGTCGGTTCACCGGCGAGCCCGCCTACTTCAAACATACCTACTATGCGGCCCAGCATCTAATGGAGGAGTTGGGCTATACCCCTCAAGATTACGCCATGGTCATCTTCCACCAGCCCAACAGCAAGTTCCCTCGCCGAGTGGCTCAGCGGCTAGGTTTCACGGAGGAACAACTGAAACCCGGTTTTCTCGTGCCGGTTATCGGGAACGCCTATGCTGGCTCTTCTCCGCTGGGTTTTGCCGCGGCCCTCGATGAGGCCCAACCCGGAGATAAGATCTTGCTCGTCTCCTTCGGGTCGGGTGCGGGGAGCGACGCCCTATCCTTCACCACTACCGAGCGGATACTAAAAAACGACGATAGCCTCCTTCGGGTCAGAGACTATATCGCCAGAAGGCGAGAGATAGATTACGGCACCTACTGCCGCTACCGAGACAACTTGAACACCCACTAAAGAGGTGAAATGAGAGGCGTAAGCATCATCGGCATCGGACAAACCGAGGTGAGAGAGCATTGGGAGCGCCCCCTAAGGGGGTTGGCTGTCGCTTCCATCACCGCGGCCCTAGACGATGCAGGGATCGACCGAGCCGATGCCTTATATGTGGGCAACATGCTCTCCGGGGAGTTGACCGGGCAGGAGCATCTGGCCACCCTCATCGCCGACTTCGCTGGGCTGCGAGGCATAGAGGCCCTTAAGGTGGAAGCCGCCTGTGGCTCAGGAGGAGCCGCAGTGAGGATGGGGTATCTGGCTGTGGCTAGCGGACTCCACGACCTGGTGATCGTCACCGGGGTGGAGAAGATGACCGATTGCGAAAACGGCCTGGTCACCGAGGCCTTAGCCATGGCTGCGGACGGAGACTACGAAGCGATGCAGGGTCTCTCCTTCGTGGCCCTAAACGCCCTCCTCATGCGGCGGTATATGCATCGATACGGGCTGAGCCACGAAGATTTCGCCGGCTTCTCCATCAATGCCCACCGCAACGCGGCCCGGAACCCCTACGCCATGTTTCGCCGACCCATCACTCTGGAAGAGTTCACGAGCGCCCGGATGATCTCCGACCCCATCAACCTCCTAGACTCATCCCCTGTAGGGGACGGGGCAGCCACGGTCATCCTCTGTCCGGAGGAGAAAGCCCAAAAGTTTTGCCCCACGCCCGTTACCATCATCGCTTCGGCCACAGCCACAGACACCATCGCCCTCCACGACCGAGACGACCCCCTCTTCCTGCAAGCGGCCCACGAATCGGCCCAGAAAGCCTACCTCCAGGCGGGGGTAGGCCCGGAGGATATAGAGATCTTCGAGTTGCACGACGCCTTCACCATCATGGCCGCCCTATCCCTTGAGGCCTGTGGTTTCGTGGATAAGGGTCAGGGGGTCGAACTGGCCAAAGATGGGGAGATCTCCCTCCAAGGCAAGATCCCCATCTCCACCATGGGGGGGCTGAAAGGAAGAGGCCACCCCATAGGCGCTACCGGTGTCTATCAGATCGTAGAACTGGTTCAGCAACTGAGAGGAGAGGCGGGCGCCAATCAGGTGGAGTGCCACCTGGGGATGGCTCAAAGCATAGGGGGAACGGGGGCCACGGCGATCACCCATATCCTCAAGGGACCGAACTAAACAAAAGAGGTCAAGATTCCATGTCCTTAGCCAGACATTGGCGCTTGCAGGATGAGCGATACAAACTGATAGGCAGAGAATGCGCCGCCTGCGGCAAAAAACTCTTCCCCTCCCGGGAAATCTGCCCCCACTGCGGATCCCGAGATCTTAAGCCTTATAGGTTTGCGGGAACGGGGGAGATCTACTCCTACTCTACCATCTACCAGCCCCCGGCCGGCTATGAGAGTTTTGTGCCTTACACCGTGGCTTTGATCCGCTTAGATGAAGGGCCGTTACTCACCGCTCAACTGACCGATGTGGACAGAGAAGGGGTAGAGATCGGCCAGCGGGTAGAGATGGTCACCCGTCGGCTCCGGGAGTACGGCCCGGAGGGGCTCATCGTATACGGTTACAAGTTCCGGCCGGTGCTGAAAGATATTTAAGCGACTTCATCGACTATACGATCTTCCACAGTGGGCATA
>JBHIDN010000184.1:0-4059 GCA_046760125.1 Anaerolineae bacterium | reverse complement strand
TCTTCCTCGCCGGTGGTGAAATAGCGACATACCAAGCGGATGCGGTCATCGGCCAGGACGGAGACCTCATCTAACTGGCCCAGGCCAACCCTCGACTGGGTCTCCCCCGCCACGCTGGCTAAAACCGCCACCATAGCCGCAATAGTTTGGAAGTCATAATCGGAGGGGACGGTAGCGATAGGCAAGCCGTCACCACTAGCCAAGACCGAGGCTTCGAAGCCCCAAGCCTCGTTCATCCGATGCAAAACCTCCTCAAAAACCGTTTGGGGCTGCTCGTTCTCCACGCCTCTCCCTCCAACCTAGATCTGGGCCACCACCAGGTTGATGGCCGCCTTAAGAGTGTCGATCACCCCTTGGCCGCGGACGGCAACCGCCTCGAACTGAGGGCATCCGTCCCTGGCCAGATAAGAGCGGAGGACCTCGACCGGGATAGCGTCCGGCAGATCCCGTTTGTTGAACTGGAGGACCAAGGGGATATCAAAGAGATTATACCCCAATTCTCGCAGATTTTCCTCCAGGTCGCGCATCGTCTCTATGTTGGCCTTCAACTTGTCAGCCTGGGAATCGGCCACATAGATCACCCCATCGGCGCCCTGTAGAACCAACTTGCGGCTGGCGACATAGATCACCTGGCCGGGCACGGTATAGAGGTTGAATTTGGGCTTGAAACCTTTTATCTGCCCCATCTCCATCTGCATGAAATCGAAGTAGATGGTTCGGTCCTCCCTGGTCTTCAGAGAGATCAGTTCGCCTCTCAGGCGAGGATCGACCCTGGAATGGATATATTCCAGATTGGTGGTCTTGCCACTGAGAGGCGGACCATAATATACGATCTTCAGGTTGAGTTCCCGTAACTTCCAGTTGATAAACACGCTAGTCCCAGGCTTCGAAGGCCTGATCTAGTTGGTTAGCCAGAGTCTCGCCGAAATCGGTATCTACTACCGTGCCCGGCAATTCTTCGGCTTCTTGGATCCCATCTACCACTTCTAATAGTTTCAGAGCCGCCTCCTTGGCCAAGAGGCGTACCCAACCGATCTGGCTGGAGTGGTCGAAGAGGATCACCAGGAGAAATGCATCTCCCACGGCGGTGATATAGATATTCCGTTCCTTACCTTCATGAAAGAGGTAGGAGAAGGAATCGGGTTCGCCGGCCAGCCGAGCCATCTCCGCGGTAGCAGCCATATTGCTGGCTGCTAGAGCGGCTAGGGGCACCGAATCGGTCCCCGGTGCCGTCCCCACCGCACTGATGAGTTGCCCACTGATATCCGCTAAGAGGGTACAGATCGCCTGTGCGCGACTATGCAGATGAATCAGATGACGTTCTATCTTGGCGGATTGAGCATCGGTTAGAAAGAGACCGTTAACCACTCCCCTCCTCCTTCGCTCCAAGATGATCTAACTTAAAAAGTCGGTGAAATCCCTCTCCCGCAAGATGCGCCGAGGCCAGGTTTCCATCTGGGGAATAAAATAGGGGACTAAGCGCAGGGCGTAGTAGGGAGGCATGATGGGCACACCTAGAAGGTCGCCAAAAGTCACGATAACAAGGAGGTTCTCGAGATGTCCCTTCTGCCGCAGGTTGAAACGCATGAAACCATGGAGGGCCATGCCGAAGAGAACCTCCTTGGCCGCCCTCGCTATCCTTTGCCAAGAGGGTCGCATATCAGACAATGAGATGATCCCCCTTAGAACTTGAACTCTACTCCCGGAAGGGGAGAGGAGCCTTTCTCCTCCCCTATAGCCTTTATGACCTGGGCTAGGTTGAGCCGTTGGCAAGCCTCTTCATTCCGAAGCCAGAAATCGTTTCGAATCTGGCTATACTTGAACTGCGCGGCTCTGGGCCCCAGCCTCTCTGCGGAACCGAGATAGATCTCCTCCACCAGCCGCCCCAGGCTTTCCCTTATCTCCCCATCGCTGGCTGATTCCAGGGAGGAAAGATCCACCCTTCCGTCCATGATCTTTACCCCCTCCAACAGAGGGTATCGGACGCGCATCCCCTCTAACCTCTTTTGCACCACCTGAAGGAAGTCCTCCCGACCGAACCCTCTCTCTCCAAACTCCTCCATCAACTCTTCGATAAAGTTAGAGATAAGGGAGAGCGGTTCGACAGATCTGGTCGTTTTTCTCTTCCCTTCCTTCAACCTCTCGCCCAGTTTCCTGGCAGCCAGGTTGGCCGTCAGATCGAGGAGGGGCACATTTATGTTGCGCACGCAGAGAACGCAAAGGTAGCCATTCTGGCAATTCTTGACTATAAGCCTCCCTTGCTCGTAGACCAAGTCTAGGTCGGTGACCTTCCGCCGTCGGGTGGCCTCTAGACCACCGACGGTCTGCGCCACCGTCCGGGCCACGATGGAGAGGGTAGCCTCATCGAAGATAGTAGGTAGGAGATGGGCCAATACCCTTCCTTCCTTATCGCAGACGAAGGAGCCGGTCACCCCCACTACAGCGTTTATACCCTCGAGCATCCTTTCCATGCTTACAGTTCCTCTGGCATCTCATACCAGCGAGTGCTCTCACCGATGCGGGCTCTCAACTGCCATCTCAAAGATTTGGGGGAGCCTTCTATCAGCTGCTTCAACCGACCGATCCGGGCCAGAAAGACCTCCTGTTCCTGCTCGCCAAGGAGATCCCCGGCCAAGGCCATGGCTCTCTCGATATTCATGGTCACGGTCTTGTACCATCCCCAGTCGTCGGAGCAAAGGTTCACGATGAAGGCGGTATCGATCTTCTCTGGATCCGCTTGATCTCCCAGTTCGTGATCATAGACCAAGGCGTATATCTCCCGCAGTTCCTCTTCGTTCATCTCCACCACTTGAAGTTTAGACAGGAGGAGATCGGCCACGGGTATGGTCACCTCATCTAGGTGGAGCCGGTTGGCGAAATTCAACTTATGGCACATCTCGAAGGCGTCCACGAAAACGTGAACTAGGATCTCCTTCTCCGGGTGGAAGAATCTGAGACGCTTGCGTCCCTGCAGGGCGTTGAAGCGCCGATGAGGCTCGTAGCCCAAACTCTCCAAGATCTCGCTGATCTGGGGCCTCTGTCTCCCATAGATTGCAAAATCCAATTCCCTCATAGTGAAGGGCACGGTGATGTACGCTGCGCTGGGACAATGGAGCATCACGGCTACGCTCCCCAAGGCCCGAAGGATCACCTTTCTCTCCCCAGCGAGCGATATGGCCCGCCGAGCCTCTTCCTCTAAAGGCAGAACGAGAGGGGGCACCCCCTCAACCGGTCGCTCCTCCACCGGGGGCGCCAGGGCGGGCGTTGCTATCATCTCTGCCCCTCGACCCCTAGGCGATATTTTGATCCTCTCCGAAAGTTTCCTGGCCGCTAGGTTGGCTGTCAGGTTTAAGAGAGGCACGTTTATGTTGCGTACGCAGAGGATGCAAAGGCAACCGTTCTTCAGGTTCTTGACCACCAGCCTCCCATCGCCATAGACCAGGTCCAAATCAGTAACCTTCCGCCTTCTCGCCGTCTCCAATCCGGCGAGAGTTTGCGCCGCTATGCGGGCCACCGTGGAGAGGGTAGCCTCATCGAAGACGCTGGGCAAGGCTTGGGCTAACACCTTCCCCTCCCCGTCGCAGACGAAGGAGCCCGTCACCCCCACTACCCCATTTACATCTTGCAGTATACGATCCATCCTCTTCCCTCCCGCAAGGATCGTTTCTTGGCCAAGTAAGCCCCCTCAACTTGACGAAAGAGGGTCTTTCGTTTAGGAGGCGAGAACTTTCGCCGCTTCACTACTGACCATAGCCGGCGACGCCTTCTCCGTGAGCAGCAAACCTGCACAGAACTGGTCCCGCTCCAAGACCAAGACCCGGTCCTTAGTCATAGTTACCACTCCCCAGTCGAAGGGGGTCAGGCTGAAGATCTCCCCTATCTGGTCGGCGGCGTTGCCCACGAAGACGGCCACCGCTCCCTCCCTCTCCGCGTTGCCCTCTACAGATTCGGCTAAGACCACGCCGTCCCTAGAGATGAGGACCACGCCCTCTACGCCAGGAAGGGCTCGAAGTGTCTCCGCCCATTCGTTCATCTGATCAGCCATAGATGCTTCTCCCT
>JBHIDN010000183.1:0-4088 GCA_046760125.1 Anaerolineae bacterium | reverse complement strand
GGGAGGTTACGGATGACCACCTCTTGATCGGTGAGGAGGGTGGCGGCCAGGATGGGCAAGGCAGCGTTCTTGTTACCACTGGGGGTTACTGCCCCTTGTAGCGGGTATCCACCTTCGATGATGAACCTATCCATAATCAGCAACCCTTAGAAGGATCTACAACATTTACTTTTTGAGCGATACAGATGATAGAGGTGCCGAGGGGTAGGTTTAAGAAGCGGAGGAGTGCCGCCTCCAGCCAGCCCACACCGGTAAGAATGGTGTTCAGAAGAGGAGGGGCGGGCTCCATCTCTACCTGATAAGCTTCCTCATCGGTATCCGGCGCTTTGAGTTGGGGCTTCCTCCCCGACAGCCGCTCCCAGAGGAGACGGAGGAAAGCCAGGGGGAAGACGAAGAAATTGTTATAGGTGGTGCACCGGGGGGTGAAGCCCACGCTCTTTAGTTTCTCATGAAGTTCACTTTTGGTATAGCGGCGGTAGTGCTTATTGATCTCGTCGTTGGCGCTCCAGAGCCAGCCGAAAGCGGGGACGGTGGCCACCAAGAACCCTTCGGGAGCACAGACACGGTAACATTGGCGCAGGACCAAAAGATCGTCCTCGCAATGCTCGATCACATCCAAGGCTGCTACCAGATCGAAGGCTTGATCCGGGAAGGGCATCTCCTCGGCAGAGGCCAGTCTAGCCTCATACCCCCTTTGATGGGCGATCTTCAGAGGTTTGGGGTTGTTATCGATGCCTAAAACCCGCCCATACCGGCCCAGGTGGTGGATCATGTTCCCCGCTCCGCATCCCACATCCAGGATTTCGAGGTCGCGGCGAGGAAGGGTTCGGTCCAGCAGGGCGAAGAGAGCCCTAGTGCGGCTGGCGAACCACCAATGGGCATCCTCCTCCAGTTGTTCTTGAGTTAAAGAGAAAGTCCCCTCTCTGATCGTCTACCCTCCCACTTCAAACCGGAATTATTATAGCATAGGATCTCTGGTTCAACCATTCATTGAGCGCTCGGGTCTAGGAGGGAACAAGCCGCCTCCAGTACCTGTTCTACGGTTATGAGGCGCACACAGGGGTGCTCCTCTAGTTCTTCCGGGAGGTAGTCGAGGCGGTTACAAGGGATGCAATCCAGATCAGAGATGACCACTCGGTGGCGTCTTAAATCCCCCCAGGGGCCGAAGGTGCGGTGATCGACGGGGCCGTAGAGGTGTATCGTAGGGACGCCCTGGGCCACGGCCAGATGCAGGGGGCCGCTATCGACCCCGATGACCAAATTGGCATGGGCCATGAGGGCTGCCATCTCCCCCAGGGTCGTCTGGCCAGTGGCGATTATGGACTCGCTTCTCATGTGGCTCGCTATCTCTCGGGCTAAACCCTCCTCCCGAGAGGAGCCGGTGATGAGAAGGCGGGCCTTATACCTCTCCGCCAAACGATCCCCTACCTGGGCGAACCCCTCAGCCCTCCAAAGTTTCACCGGGGCTCCAGCCCCAGGGTGGATGACTATGAGCGGGGTTTCAGCTCCGATACCGCGCTCCGCGAGGTATCGAGTAGCAAACTTGCCATCCTCCGCCGAGGGGTTGAATTCTAAAGGGCCGACCTCTTCGATAGGGGGTCCCTTTCGTTGCCAGGCCGCTCGTATGAGGGTCAGGTTCTGCTCCACCTCGTGGCGCCCTGGCGTGTAAGGGACCGGCTGGGTAAGAAAGGGGCGCAGTTCTGGCAGGGCGTAGCCTATCCGCTGGGGGATGCCAGCCCAGTAGGCTAGAAGGGCTCCCCACCAGTGGTCGAAGCGGAGAACGAGGGCTGAATCGTACTTCTGTCCCCGCAGGAGGCGAGCATACCTCCCCAGGAGGGCGTAGGGCTGAAAGAAAGAGGGCTTGGGCTGACGGGTGAAACTGGGGAAAGGGCATACTAAAACCTGGTCTACATTGGCGTTTCTTTCCATCAATTCTGAGCCCCAAGGTCCCACCAGACAGGTTATATGGGCCTGGGGGCACTCGGTGCGGAGAAGTCGAAGGGCGGGGGTGGTGAAAAGAAGGTCGCCTATATGATCGGGCCGGATAAGGAGGATGCGGGAGATTCGAGAGGGCCTTTCTGAAGGCAGGAAAGGGGCTGAGGAGTAGGCGAGGGCTCGTAAGGCTATCCGTCTAAGCCACCTTCTCATATACCTGTTCCAAGAGGGGGATGATAACTTTCCAATCGTATTCTTTTGCCAGGCGGCGAGCAGCCACCCCCAGGCTTTTCCTCCGCTTCGCGTCGCCCCACAAATCTATCACCCATCGGGCGAAATCCGAAGGGCCATCAGCGATGACCAACTCCTGGCCCGTCGTCTTGATCCCCTCACAACCCAAGGAGGTAGAGACTATAGCCTTGCCCATAGCCATCGCCTCCAACACCTTAAGGCGGGTTCCTCCTCCCATGCGGAGGGGAACCAGATAGATGTTGGCCCGAGCGATGTAGGGTCGCACATCGGGGACGAAGCCCGTCACCCTGACTTGTGGATCTTGGAGGAGGGGAGAGAGTCGAGGCGAGGGGTTCCTCCCCACCACTAAGAGCCGGGCTTGGGGAAGCCTCTCTTTCACCGGAGGCCAAACTCGCTGGAAGAACCAAAGAACGCCATCCACGTTGGGGCGGAAATCCATCTTCCCGGTGAAGACCAGGCTGCCATCGGTCTCCCCCTCCGCCGGCTGGTAGTATCGGGTGTCTACACCGTTGGGGACAACGCTCACCGGGAGGCCCGGAACTAGGCGGCGGAGGGCCTCTCCGTCGGCCTCAGAGACCGCTACCACCCTATCTGCTCGGCGACAAGCCCATGCTTCGTAGCGACGGAGTTTTCGCCACTGAATGAGGGAGTATGCCGCTCCCAGCCAGCGGAGATGTAGAAGCTCTGTTTCAAAGGCTCGCTTCTGTAAGAGGTACTCGGCGTTGATGTCATCGAAGATCAATCGAGGGGGTCTATGCGATTCGAGGACCGTAGGGATGTATCTAGCCATCTCTATCGCTTCCACCTGGACCAGGTCGAAATTTTCCTTTTGCAGGAGGGCCTTTAGTTTAATTTCGAACTCCGATGAAGGGAACCGCAAGGCCATATCGGGCAGGGGTGAGAGGAGGATGGAGAGGAAGCGTTGTAGGGTGGAGCGATGGGGAGTGGGGAGGGTCTCGATTTGTGAGCACAGGTCGAGGAGAGGCCCAGCCTCCCCTAAATCGCTTTCCTTAGTAGAGAAGGAAAGGAGATAGATCTCATGCTGGGGAGATAGGTTCTTGATAAGGTTGAAACTCCGAATACTGGCTCCTCGGTCAGGCGGATAGGGCAGTTCCGGGGTGAGGAAGAGGATCTTCATGTTAGGCTCCGATAGAGGGCCAAGGTCTCTCGAGCGGCCTTCTCCCAGGAGAAAAGGCGGGCTCGTTTTAACCCCTTCTCCCGGAGTTCGGCTCGTAGTGAATCATCGGTAAGAACCCTCCAGATAGCCACGGTCCAGCCATACTCATCTTCAGGGTCGACGAGGAAAGCAGCGTCCCCTACCACCTCGGGGAGGGAGGAGACGTGGGCCACGATAGCGGGGGTGCCACAGGCCATCGCTTCCAGAGGTGGGAGCCCAAAGCCTTCATAAAGAGCGGGGTGGACTAAGAGCTGGGCGGCGTTATAAAGGAGGAGGAGATCTTGTACAGAGACCCGGCCCAGATAGAGCACCTCGTCCTTCAGATTCAGTTCCTCGGTGAGGGTGAAGATCTGGTCGTAAAGCCAACCCCGTTCCCCCACCACGACCAACCTCGCCTCTGGCTTGTATTCATCCAAGAGTCGGCGGTAAGCACGGAGGAGGGTGGGGAGGTTTTTGCGGGGCTCGAGGGTGCTCACAAAGAGGATGAAAGGGGTAGACACCCCGTACCTTTGGGCACACTCTCCCTGAACTCTTCCTTTGTCTTCCAGAGGGCGATAGGTGGGGTTAGCGGCCTCGTAGACCACGCTAATTTTGCTCTGGGGGACTCCCAGGAGGCGGATGGCATCCTGTTTAGTGGCCTCGGAGACGGCGATGATGTGATCGGTATGACGCACCGCCTGATCGATCTGTCCGTAGTAGCGGGCGCTCTCGGCGGTAAGGAAGT
>JBHIDN010000182.1:0-4117 GCA_046760125.1 Anaerolineae bacterium | reverse complement strand
TCCACACAGGTCTTCGCCACGCTGGAAGAGTTCGAGGCTTTCGTGGGGGAGGGTGCGCTGAAGGCACTGCAGAGGAAGTAGAGGGGTCACAAGAAAGGGCCACCTATTGAATATTGGGTGACCCTCTTCTGCTTGCTATCGCCTGGCTAGTGCCCCAAGACCTTCTCGCTCTTATCCCTCCGCTGCCAGATGAGCGTTATAGAGCCAAACCCCTCTAACAGTTCCTCGACCTTGTCTCGAAGGGGCATGAGGTGGAGTTTCTTCGTCCTCCACTTTCTAGCCACTTGATAGAGGATCAGTCGGCTGTCGCCCCTGACCTCTAGCGAGAATTGTTGGGGAGAGCGCCCGGCCTTGCGGATGGTGGAGACGAGATCCTCCAGCCCGGCGATGAGGGTTCGATATTCGGCCTCGTTGGAGGTCATATCCTCCCCGAATCTCAATCGCTTCACCCTCTGCTTTCCGTCTTTATTGCGGATGAGCACGTAACTCCCGTAGCCTAACCCGGGGTTCCCGTAACTACCTCCGTCGAAGATCAAGGTGTAGTCTGGCTTCTTCATAGCCTACTTACCCTGTCCCCTGGCCCACTTCCGCCAGGACTGGGCCAAACCCGACAGGGTCTAGCGATAATCCTCCCGGGGCGGGTGCCAAGCATCTATGGCCTTGGTGGGCAGGTGAAGAACTTTAGCCCCGTGTTCCACGTTTGACGGGATGGCGACGCCTTCGCCTTTCCCTATGACCCTTGTCTCGTTTCCCAGGGTGAATTCCATCTCTCCCTCGATGATGAAAGTGATCTGTTCGTGGGGGTGTTTATGTTTAGGCACTATAGAATGGGGGGCTAGGTCGAAGAAGGTTAACATCACCTGGTCCAGGTAAACGGCGCGTCGGCTTACCCCTTCCATCGCTTGAGTTGAGGTTAGTTCATCCACTTTGAAGAAAGGCATCTTTACGGCCTCCTCTATCCTATCACCACCAGCACTTGATCTTTGTCCACCACCTGGCCCGGGGAGACGCGGATCGCTTTCACCCTTCCCGCCCTGGGCGCACGCAGTTCATTCTCCATCTTCATCGCTTCTAGGATTATGAGCCCCTGGCCGATCTTCACCTCTTGGCCAAGCGTGGCGGGCACGGCGACCACCAAACCGGGCATGGGGGCCTTCACCGCCACCTCCCCTGATGGAACCCTGGCTGGAGCCTCCATCAGACGCCTGGCGCGCTCGTCCGTCACGCGAACGGTGTACATCTCCCCTCCTAGAAGTATGCGGAACTCTTGTCCTTCCCTCTCCACTATCAGTTCGTAGGAACGGTTGTCTAGGAGTAAGGAGAAGAGGGAGTAGCCATCGATGTTCTGGATGTCCACCTGGTGGGGGACGCCGTCTATCTCTATCTCTCTATCGCCACCCACTTTGATGTTGTAGGACTTGTCGCCCACGGTGACCACGTATTTCACCGCTGCATAGCCTCCCATCTCCCGGCGCGCTTCCAGGGACTCTCTCCTTCCATCTTGCGGGATGGTATCATGGCGATAGCCTTCTGTCTTCTCTGGTAGGAGAGGAGCGCCGCGGCCAGGGCAGCCACCTCCGCGTGCTCCGCCTCCTTCTCCACCAGGGAGAAGCGCTCCTCCACGAAGGTGGTATCGATCTGTCCGGCGATGAAGTTGGTGTGATCCAGCAGCCGCTGGTGGAAGGGGATGGTGGTCTTGACCCCTACGATGCGGTATTCGCTCAAGGCGCGCCGCATACGAAGGATGGCCTCCCCCCGCGTCTCGCCCCAAACGATCACCTTGGCGATGAGGGGGTCGTAGTAGAGGGAGACCTCGAACCCCTCGTAGAGGCCGCTCTCCACTCGAACGCCGGGGCCGGTGGGCTCGCTTAGAGCCGTGATGCGGCCTATGGAGGGGAGGAAGTTGTTGAAGGGGTCCTCGGCGGAGATGCGGCACTCGATAGCGTGTCCCTTGAACCGCACGCCTCTTTGCTTATATCGCAACTTGCGCCCAGAGGCGATACGAAGTTGTTCCTTGACGATATCTATGCCCGTGACCAGTTCCGTTACCGGATGCTCCACCTGGACCCGCGTGTTCATCTCTAGGAAATAGAACTTCTTTTCCTTGTCCAACAAGAACTCGATGGTACCCGCGTTGACATAGCCCGCAGCCCGTGCCACTTTGATGGCTGCTTTCCCCATCCGACCTCGTAGTCTCTTATCCACAACGGTGGAGGGAGCCTCCTCTACCATCTTCTGGTGGCGGCGTTGGATGGAGCACTCCCGCTCCCCCAGATGGATCATGTGGCCATGCATATCGGCCAGGATTTGGAACTCTACATGGCGCGCTCCCTGGATCACCTTCTCCAGATACAAGGCCCCATTACCGAAGGCCGATTCGGCTTCCCTATGGGCGGAGGCCAGGGCGCTGGGCAATTCCTTGGAGGTATGCACCAGGCGCATCCCCTTGCCCCCACCGCCAGCCAGAGCCTTGACGAAGAGGGGGTAGCCCAATTTCTCGGCCTCGGCCAGGAGTTCATCGTCTCTCATCTCCTCGTAGGTGCCGGGTATGACGGGGACGCGCGCTTTGCGAGCCAGGCGACGGGCAGCGAGTTTATCCCCCGCGGCGGAGATAGCCTCTGGCGGCGGCCCTATGAAGATGAACCCTGCCTCTTGGCAGGCGCGAGCGAACTCCGGGTTCTCCGCCAGGAAGCCGTAGCCGGGGTGGATGGCGTCAGCCTCGGATTTTTTGGCCACATCTATGATCTTGTCGATGCGGAGATAACTATCTTTGGCCGGGGCGGGGCCGATATGATAGGCCTCATCGGCGTAGCGGACATGAAGCGCTGAGCGGTCCACATCGGAGTAAACCGTGGCCGTCTTCACACCAAGTTCCCCACAAGCACGGAGAACCCGGACGGCTATCTCACCTCGGTTGGCGACTAAGACTTTCTGGAGCATCTTTCTGCCTTCGGTAGATCAGGTTTCCCTGGCCTGGTGATGCCCCTGGCCTGTCACGTGCCAGGACAGGCTATACCTGATCTATGGGCGGGTATGGAAACCCGCCCTACAACTACAGCGGTATATTCCCATGCTTCTTCGGCGGATTGGATTGCCTCTTATTCTGGAGCATCTCCAGGGCGCTGATGAGCCGAGGCCGGGTCTCTTGGGGCTCGATGACATCATCTATGTAGCCTCGGGCGGCGGCGATGTAGGGATGGGCGAACTGCTCCCGATACTCCTCGGTTAGCCGTTTCCGCTCGGCCTCGGGGTCCTCCGCCTCGGCGATCTCCTTTCTGAAGATGATATTCACGGCCCCATCGGGCCCCATCACCGCTATCTCCGCCGTGGGCCAGGCGTAGTTGATGTCCCCTCTTACATGCTTGGAACTCATAACGTCGTAGGCCCCGCCGTAAGCCTTGCGGGTGATGACCGTCAGTTTGGGGACCGTGGCCTCGCAATAAGCGTAGAGGAGTTTGGCCCCGTGGCGGATGATCCCTCCATGCTCCTGACCCACTCCGGGGAGGAAACCAGGAACATCTACGAAGGTGATGAGAGGGATGTTGAAACAGTCGCAGAAGCGGACGAACCTTGCTCCCTTATCGGAGGAGTTAATGTCTAGGCAGCCAGCCAGGACAGCCGGCTGCTGGGCCACGATGCCCACGGAGCGGCCGTTGAGGCGGGCGAAGCCCACGATGATGTTTGGGGCGTAATGCTCGTGCACCTCGAAGAATTCGCCGTCATCTACTACCAGACGGATGACCTCCTTCATATCGTAAGGCTTCGTGGGGCTATCGGGGATGATGGTGTCCAGAGCGGGCTCCATCCGCAGGGGGTCATCGGTGGGCTCCACGTAAGGAGGGTCTTCTAGATTGTTCTGGGGTAGGTAACCTAAGAGTTGGCGTATGATCTGGATGCACTCTTCCTCATTCTGGGCTATGAAATGAGCCACGCCGCTCTCGGTGTTGTGGACCATGGCCCCGCCCAGTTCCTCGAAGGTCACCTCCTCGTGGGTCACCGTCTTCACCACGTCTGGCCCGGTGACGAACATATAACTGGTGCCCTGGACCATGATGATGAAGTCGGTGATGGCTGGGGAATAGACGGCCCCGCCCGCGCAGGGGCCCATAACCGCCGA
>JBHIDN010000181.1:0-4130 GCA_046760125.1 Anaerolineae bacterium | reverse complement strand
GCCCTCGGTATCCAGGCTGATGATGGCGTCAGCCGAGGCGCTGGTGATGCTGGCCAAATATTCCTCCCACTCCTGGATCCGGTCCCTGGATCTCTCCTGCTCGGCCAGGGTTCCCCTAAGCCAGGTGAGGACCCACCAGATGGCCAAAGGCCCCGCCATCCCGTAGAAGAAGACGCTTAAGAAGAGACTCCATTGGGGCCACCGCTGGCCGGTGAAGGGGCGAAGGAATAACTGCTCCATCAGCACGGCTAGGAAGATGAGGGCTGGCAAAGCCCATCGCAAGAGAGAAAGCCAAGGGATGAGGCTCCTCCCCTTCCCTATCACTCGACGCAACCCTATGCCTCCATCCTACTCTCTTAAAAAATTATACCAATAAAATGGGGAAAGCACCAAGCAAAAACGGGAGGGGCTCCCTCCCGTCAAAAGTCTACTCCATTGGTAGATCAGCGAGATAGAGTCTCTTACCACTGAGGATGAATAGCCTCCTCCTTCCCTCATCGACGAAAACGGTACTCAACTCTTGGAAAGCCTCCTCCTCTCCACGGGAGGGACGTAGTTGCCGCACGAACCGCCCTTCTTTATTGAGTTCCACTATACGCCCACTTTCTACCACATAAATATGATCTGTCCCCGGGTTAGTGAAGATGGCTTGAGGGTTCGAGAACCCCTCTTCTAGCCCCTCAACTACGAAGGGCTTCCGCTCCCCGGCGGTAAATTTCATGATCACTCCCTCGGCCAAGAGAACGTATATATCCCCATCTATAGCCATATCTACTGCGTTCTCGAACTCCGCCTCGACTATATAATGAAGAGGAGCAGAGTCATAACCACGCCCCGTGGGCAAGTATTTCAAGATACGCTTAGCCCCCGCATCGAGGAGATAGAAGTTCCCCTCGAACCCCCCAGCCCTTTGTGGCTCCTGCCAACTAGCGGTCTCCACCACAGAGAGGGAAGAGAGGCCCTTCAAGGGGTCGTACTCCAAAAGACCATCGCTCTTCAGGATGAGGAGAGTCCCCCTCTCTCTCCCTCCTCCTGGCTCCAGCCAGACGATGTCCAAGAGCTCCCCTTGCTCTTTCGAATCTATGATGATCGCTCCCTCTGGGGGCGTCTGGAGGGTGCGGGCGGCTTCCGACCAACGGTATCTATAGAGCCGATCCACCCCTTCATCAAGGATGTAGAGATCGTTGTCCTGGGCCACAACCCTGAGGGGTTCGCTCCTGGTCTCCGGGAATTCCAAGGGTTGACGAAGGACCAACCTCGTCACATGGTCCAGTTCGTCCAGCCTCTCCAACACCTTCGACTCCAACCCCTCGATGTCGGGATGGTGGGGCTTCATCTCCTTCGCCTCCGCCAAGAGACTCTGGACCGCGGCAAGGAACTCCCTGGCCGCAGAGGGATCGGTAGCAGCCAGGGCTTGCGTTAACCGTTCCTCGGCCTGGGTCATAATATCCTGGAAGAGGGCTTCTTGAGCCTCCCGGGCCCTCCACCGGCTAGCCCCCCACAAGGCAACTATCCCCACCACCAGAAGGAGGCCAAGGATGATAAATAGGTTTCTCCTCTGTTTACGGCTGAGGCGCTCTCCCCTTGCCTGACGCGCTGAGGGCTTGGCTCGGGGCTCTCGCGCATACTCCTCCGGCAACATCCGCCGGGTCAAGGTCCCCAAGGCCTGGGCCAGGGCTGAAAGGCTGCCTCGTAACCGTTCCCCCATATCCCCTAAAAGATCGCTTTCTTTGAGGCGCGAGAAGAACCCCTTCCAGCCCTCAGCCAGCCCCGCCACCACCTCAGAGGCTCTAGCGGCCTCTTCGGGGGGGCGAGGTATCTCCTTGGAGACCTTTATAACGATGGCCGAAAAGTCCCCTCCCTCGACCAGTTCGGCCAGGTTAGCCAGGGCTTCCTTGGCCCCGGGGGCCAGAGCCTCCCTGAACTCTTCTTGGCCCACCCGTTCGGGCAGGGTCGGCGAACAGAGCACCACTACATCCCCAGCCTCCAAGCGGTGGTGATAGAGCCCCACCTCGGCTAACCGTTCCTCGACGCCCAGGGGAGAGAGGGGCAACCGCCCTCCCTCACCCCAGGGCAAGTGAGGGAAAGCCCTCATCTCACCTTTCCTAACCACACAAGCGAAGGCTGGCCCTCCTTGGCCTAGATAGAGGTGGTCATCGCTCAGCACTGCGCAGGAGATCCCAGCCACATAGGGCATCCCCTCGCTAAGTTCTTGATTCCGTTGATAGAGGAACTCGTTGGCCGCTCGTATCCCTTGCCGGAGACCGTTGGTGATCCCTCCCGGGACCCGGAAATATTCGTCCTTGATGATACCTACCAATTGGCGGCTGATTTCATCTCGCCTGGGAGGGCCCGCTACCTCCACTAGGATATGAAGAGTTCCCTTGCGAGGCCGCAAGGCGGCAAACGACGGCTGCGCCGCCACTTCCAAGTTGGGAGGTCCCTCTTGCCAGACCCCCTCGACCATCCTCCCTTGAGCTATCTCCATTCGTAGCCTCATCTTTACTCTTCCCTCAAGATGAATCCTCTATGATCTTTCTAGCGTGGGCCAGAAGCACCTTCGCCCGCTCTGGGGGCACCCTCTTGGCCTCCAGGTACCTCTCCAGCACCTCTTGAGGAGGCATCTCCTCCACCCACCGCCCGCCCAGCCTCAAGCGCGGAGCCCGCTCCACATCTTTGGAGATGGTCGCCACAAGAAAGGCCTCCCCCAAACTCTTTCGCACCTCTTTCTCCTTGATCAGGGGAGCGGCCTCGGCGGTGGTGGAGATAAGAACGCGGACTATCGCCTCCTTCACCTCGAAGTGAGGAAGGGCCTCTATGATCTGGAGCATAGGGTCCGCACCTTTGGCCTCCACGCTGATGGTGACAAAGGGACGGGCCGCCAGGGGGATAAATTCCCATCTTGCTTGGCCCTCGTCTATCTCGACCACCACAAAGCCCTTCTCTTCCCCCTCTTCGCCGAAATCCACCCGCTCCATACTTCCCGCATAGACCACCGGAGGGTTCTCATGCAATACTTGATGCTTATGGATATGCCCCAGGGCTACATAATCGAAGGCCGGATCGGTGACCGCGCTTCTGGGGATGACAATCTCCTGACCCAAAATCACGCTCCTCTCCGAGCCATAGACGGCTCCAAAAACTGTCCCGTGAGCCACCAGAAGGGCGGGGATCTTCCGATCGAGTTGCTCGATCTCGTTCTCCACGATCCTCTCCCACCTCTCCGCGATGAGGGAATCTATCTCCAGGAGGTTCTTCCTTATATGCTCCTCCTTGGAGAGGAGCCAACCCCTATTCACCCAAGGAAGAGCCACCACTTGAACCGGCCCTCCTTTGGTTTCGATGATCTCTGTGCCTGGCAGATCCTTCACCCAGACGTTCCTTATGGCCAAAGTGTCGAAGATCTCCACCGAGGTGGCCCTGCTCGCGGCGCGCGGCATATCGTGATTGCCCACCAAGAGGAAGACGGGTATCTTCGCCTCTGCCAATCGTCGAATCCGCTTGGCGAACTCCCGCTGGAGGGTAGGGCTAGGCTTTCGACCCTTATAGGCGTCGCCGGCGAAGAGGACAAGATGGATATCGCTCTTCAGGGCGTATTCTACAAGGGTATCGAAGGCCCGCAGAAAATCCCCTAGGCGGGTGCTCAACCCAGTTTTGGGATCCAAGCGGCCGTAGTTCTCCACGCCTAAGTGCAGATCCGCGAAATGTAGGACCCGAATCATACTGGCTCCAGTATACCACACAGCCCGAAGGCCAGCAATCCCTAAAGAGAGTGCCCCTTCCAGGGGTAGAAAGGGCGCTCTTCAACTAGCGGCTTCCCCCTCCCCATCGGAGTGAGGGGAAAAGGTACTTTTCTGGATCTCAACACACTTGCCCGCTTCGAGTTCAACATCGAAAAAGCGGTCCTCTCTGAGACGGGAGCCGCTGGCTGCATATGGGGGGTGAGATGATTTAGGCTGGGCCAATATAGAGGGCGTTATTCATCTCAGGATGGTGCACCTAACCTCTGACCACCATTCTGCCTATCAGCCAGTTGATCACCACATTGATCAGCAAGACAGCAACGATAAGCACGGCGCCGGTGCCCCACGCCGCCTGATCTGAGATGCCCTCTCGAGCAAGGATATAGA
>JBHIDN010000180.1:0-4161 GCA_046760125.1 Anaerolineae bacterium | reverse complement strand
GTTCGCTCTTCGAACCCCTCAGCCCTCCCCGCCTTGAGGGAAACCCGCACATGGATCTTCGTATATCTGGCCAATTGGTGAGCGTAGTCTGCATTGCTACCGATGAGAACTCCGTTCGTCTCCTGGATGAAGAGATAGTCAGTCCCTTCAACCAACTCCAAGAGCGCCAAGAGATGCTCTTTCCCCAAAGTCGGCTCTCCGCCGGAGATCCGCAACTTGGCGACGCCGTCTCCTTCCAGCGCTTTTGACCAGTCGCTCGAAAACCTCCTCGGGGGTATATAGTTGGCCATGCTTCTCCAGGAAGTCGCGGGAGAAGTCAACCCAACAGAAGATGCACCTTAAGCAACACCCCACCGCATACCCCATGGTATCCCTCCATACACCCTGGGGCAGTAGAAATCGGTGTATTTCCGAGAGGAGGTTTGGCAAACTAACCCCTCTGTGATTTTGGCTAACTCGATCGGATCATAGGGCTCATAGCGCGGATACTCGTTCATATAAAGCCCGCCTCGTGTCACCCAGACAAAGAGAGGCCTACCAGAAGGTGGTGCGAAGCAGGATGATTGAAGCCTTTGGCTCGATTAAAGACTGAGGGTTCCCAATTGGACGAACACGGGTTGTATTTTTGCGCTCTAAATGATAAACTTCTGTATCATGAAGGTGAGATTATTCGCCACCTTGAGGCAGGTCGCGGGGGCAAAAGAGGTGGAAGTGGATCTGGAAGCGGGCGAAACGGTGCGCCACGCTTTGGAGAGACTAGTTGAACTCCACCCCAACTTGAAGGAACGGATATTCGACGAAAGGGGGGATCTCCAAAGATCGATCATCATCCTCCTTAGAGGGAGGAATATAAGGCTAGAAGAAGGGCTGGATACCGTTCCGGGAGAGGGTGACTATCTGGCTATCTTTCCTCCTGTGGCTGGTGGCGAGGGCTGACCCAAGAGGTCAAGAGGGCGGTCTCACAGACCGCCCTCTTGGCATTTAGAAAGTTCAGGCGATGATCTCCAGTTCCTTCAGTTTGCTCTCTGGGACCACGCCCTTTTCCCAACCTCGGAGGTCATAATATTGCTCCAACATCCTGTCCAGTTCACAGAGGGAGCCTTCGGCGACCCCGGTCCCCGGCTCCTTCAGGAACCGTTTCGGCAGGTAGTCGGAGCCCTCGCGGAAGCCAGCGAGGTTGTTGTAATACCGCTCCAGGTTGTAGATCCGCTCGCCGGTCTTCAGGAGGCCTGCCGCATCCAAGGGCACCCCGGTCATGGCGGAGTAGTAGCCAGCGTATACGTCCAGGGGAAGGGCGAAGGTGCCGAACTTGCAGACATTGAGGCTATCGGTGAAGCCATAGACGTTTTGGAAAGTGGCTACAAGTTGTGCCTTGCTGTCCCATTCTAGCGGATCGACGGTGCTCTCCTCGCCCAGGACCCAACCCACCACCTCAGCGGCGGGGGTATAGCCCCGCAGATGGCAAGCGCCGCGGTTGCTGGTGGCGTAGCCGATGCCCATCCCTTTAAGGCCACGAGGGTCATAGGCGGGGATCGACTGCCCTTTAACCGTCATGGCGATGCTCTTGTCTCCCCACTTCTTCGAGCAGGGATCCATCCCCTCAGCCAAGTCGCCGCCTATTCCCTCTCGGAAGGCGATTTTGCGGATCAACTCCATCATCCCTTCGGTGTCGCCCCACTTGAGGCCGTCCTTGATCAGTCCCTTCTGTGTGGCCTCCATGGTCATGGCCAAGGCATCTCCGGTCTCGATGGTATCCAGGCCATAATCGTTGCACCGCTCGATCATGGCGGCGATAGCGTCAACATCATCGTTGTCGCAGTTGGCACCCAGGGCCCAGGCCGACTCGTATTCCACACTTTCCATATGGAGGCCTTTGTACCTCCCTTCCTTGATCTCTACCTCCTTCTTGCACGCCACAGGGCAGGCGTGGCAAGTGGGTCTCCCCACCAGGATGGTATCCGCTACCGTCTCCCCGCCTATGGCGTCGGCCTTGGGGAAATCAGACCGTTGAGCGTTGCGGCTGGGCAAGGCCCCGATCTCATTGACCAGATTCATCAACACATTGGTGCCATGGATGTGAAGGTCGCCCGTTGCGGGGGCGGTGGTAGGAGTCTGCCGTATATATTTCAGGGCTTGCTCGTCTACCTTCTTGAAGGCCTCGGGATCTGCGGGCTTGGGCATATTCTTTACGTCGCCCTTGATGACGATGCCTTTGAGATTCTTGCTGCCTGCCACAGCACCGGTGCCGCCCCGTCCCGCGGCTCGATCGTCGGTGTTGATGAAGCAAGCGAAACGCACCAGGTTCTCTCCCGCCGGGCCGATGGACATCACTGCCACATCCTCGCCGTGCTTAGCCCGCATCGCCTTGACGGTATCGTGGACTCCCTTTCCCCATACTTCCGAGGCGTCATGAAGGGTGACCTCCCCCTTCTCCACGTAAGCGTAGGTTGGCTTCTCGGCCTTTCCCTCGAAGATGAGACCATCGAACCCCGCCCACTTCAGCTTGGCGCCCGTCCAGCCGCCCATGTGGGAATCAGTGCAGGTTCCGGTGAGAGGCGACTTGGTGACCACGCAGATCCGGCCGCTCAACTTAACATCGGTGCCGGTCAAAGGGCCCACCATGATGCAGAGGATGTTCTTGGGGGATAGGGGTTCCACCCTTGGCCCGTTGTCGAGGAGGTATTTCACCCCCAGGCCGCGACCGCCTATGTATTTCCGGGCGCTTTCCTCCTCGATCTCTTCGTACCTGACTTGGCCATCGGTGAGGTTGATGCGAGCAAGCCTATTAGCGTATCCTCCTAGTTTCATGGCCTCCTCCTTTCTAGACCTCTTCTCTGAGGTATCTGACAACCTTGTCCTCCCAATCACCTCCTTCCCTCGAACTCTTTACGTGACAACGATCAAAAGGAGACAACCTTTAGAGTTGCCTCCTTTGTGCACTGGCGGGCATGGAGATTGCTCCCCACACCTTATCGTTCATCGTTCCCCGGGGGAGCCGATGAATCGGAGACATCTCTATCTTAGCATCATCTGCACCTCGTGTCAAGGTTGTGCATTATCTCATCGAGAATCTTACCGAGGGCTAGGCGACATCTACGCTGTTGGGGGAGGTATCTCGATGGCCAAGGACAACAAGCGAGAACTGCTGCTGGCCCTACGACCTCGCTACCTGAAGGCCGGCCAGGCGCAGGAAGGGCACATCCTGGACCAGTTTATGGCGGCCACCGGCTATCATCGCCAGTATGCCATCCACCTACCAGCCCGTGCTGGAGTTGCCCCATGTGGCGGAGGCAGACATCGAAAGATGGCGAGGCCATGACTCTTGTGGTACACTAACGGGGCTTCCATAGGGCGAGGAAGAAGAGCGAATTCTGTATATGCATGGATCGAGGCCAGCCTTCTGATAGGCGGTGTGAAGATCAGGCAAGCCCACTAGCGAGCAACGGTGGGGAGAGAAAATAGGTGATCAAGCCTTCCTTTGGAGATATTCTGACCGCACAACGGAATCTGGGGGACCTCATAAGGAGGACACCTTTACAATATTCCCCCCTCCTCAGCCGCAAAACCGGCTGCCAACTCTATTTGAAACTGGAGAATTGGCAGAAAACCGGCTCCTTCAAAGTGCGGGGGGCCACCAACAAGGTGGCTAGCCTCTCGGAGGTGGAAAGAGCCAAGGGTTTAGTTACCGCCTCCTCGGGGAACCACGGACTGGGGGTCTTCTATGCTGCTCGCGCCTTCGGTGGCTTGAAAGCAACGGTATTCGTTCCCACCAACGCCCCTCGGTCGAAGGTGGAGAAGTTGCAACAGTTCGAAGGGCAACTCTTTCTAGAGGGCAAAGATTACGATGAGGCGGATTTGATAGCACAGGAGTTCGCCTGGAAGCAAGGGGCTACCTATATCCACGCTTGTGAGGATCTGGAGGCTATCGCTGGGCAGGGCACTGTGGGACTGGAGATCATGAGCGACCTACCGAGGGTAGAAGCGCTTCTGGTGCCCGTAGGTGGCGGGGGCCTCATCTCCGGGGTGGCTCTCGCCGCCAAGACGATCAACCCCCGGGTGAGGGTGATCGGCATCCAGCCCCAGGCCTCGCCAGCGGCTTACCTCTCTCTGAGGGATGGATGTCCCTACGAGAGGTATGAGGCCGCCCCCACCATCGCCGAT
>JBHIDN010000179.1:0-4167 GCA_046760125.1 Anaerolineae bacterium | reverse complement strand
TGTTTGGGGGGTGGCTGTGAGTGGGCTTCCTTCTGCGACTTCGTCCTCGCCTCGGAAGAGGCGACCTTCGGCCAGCCGGAGATAAAGGTGGGTGTCTTCCCGCCCATGGCGGCTGTTCTATTCCCCTATTTGATGGGCCAGAGGAGGACTTTCGAACTCTTGCTCACCGGGGAGGTGGTAAATGCCCGGGAGGCGGAGCGGATAGGGTTGGTAACGAGGGTTGTCCCCCCCGAGGACCTGGAGAGGGCCACGGAGGAGTTGGTCGCCAAGTTGACGGGCTTAAGTGGCGTTGTCCTTAGGCTCACCAAGCGGGCCATCTACGAGGCGGCTGACCTCCCCTTCGGGAAGGCGATGGAGCATATAGAAAGGCTCTATCTGGAGAGGCTGATGAGCACCGAGGATGCGAAAGAGGGGCTCCAGGCCTTCTTGGAGAAGAGAAAGCCGGTATGGCGCAATCGATAGATCATCGGAGGCTTTAAGATGGCGATGCCTGAGAAGTTTCGAGAGTGGCAGGAGAACCGTCACCAGTATGCTAAAGAGTGGAAGGCCAGGACCGGTGGCAAGGTACTGGGGTATTTCTGCACCTATGTGCCCGAGGAGATAGTCTATGCCGCTGGCGTCCTCCCGGTGCGGATCCTGGGAAGCCATGAACCACAGGATGTCACCGAGCCCTATATCTTCGGCATGTTCTGTCCTTTCTGTCGCGACTGCCTGGCCCAAGGGCTGAAAGGGAGGTACGACTATCTGGACGGGATCATGATAGCCCAATCCTGCTTGCATATCCGCCAGACCTTCACCAGTTGGCAACTCCACATCCCCATCGACTACACCTATTACCTTTATATGCCCTGCAACCTCCAAACGCCGGCCACCAAGCCCTATCTGAGGGGGGAACTCGCGGCTTTCAAGGAGTCGTTGGAAGAGTGGACGGGGAAAGCCATCACCGACGAAGATCTCGACCGGGCCATAGAGGTCTATAACACGAACCGACGGTTGATGAAAGAGATCTACCAGTTGCGGAAAGGCGAGAACCCACCCCTTACCGGGCTGGAAGCGATGCAGATGGTCGTCTCCAGCCAACTGGTGGACAAGGCGGACCACAACAGTTGGCTGGAGGAGACGCTGAAGGGCCTTTCGCAGGGCAATGGCCGCGATCCGGGGATGAGGCTGATGATCGTAGGCAGCGAAGACGATGATACCGAGTTCATCGAGATGGTGGAGTCGCTGGGGGCCACCTTCGTGGTCGATGATCATTGCACCGGAAGCAGATACTTCTGGAACGAGGTCATCCCCCAAGAGGATCGATTGGCGGCCATCGCCGCTCGCTATGTGGACAGGCCGCCTTGCCCTAGCAAAGATTGGCCGGAGCGGACGAGACGGGACCATGTCTTGCAACTCGCTCGCGACTACGATGTCCAGGGGGCGATCCTCATTCAGCAGAAGTTCTGCGACCCCCACGAATGCGATATACCGCCCCTTACCTGGGCCCTCAACGAGGCGGGCATCCCCACCCTCTTTCTAGAGTTCGATGTCACCGTTCCCGTGGGACAGTTTAGAACTCGTGTGGAGGCTTTCTTGGAGATGATCGAAGAAGAGGATCTCTTCTAGATTGGGAGGTCGAAAGGTGACTCAGAAGTATCAGACCAAGCCCTTAGACTGCTGGGGCAAGGCTAAGGAACTGAGAAGGAACTACTACGAAAAGTACGCCACTATAAAGGAGAAGGGTGGACTCCGTTGGACCGGAGGGGCTTGGGCCTTTGATGCCATCCCTGCCGGATTAGGAGACGATGTGGTGCATATCACCGGCGAGCCCTACGGAGCCACTATCGCTTGGAATAAAGATTTCGCCCTGGAATGCATGGAGGCCGCCGAAGCCAAAGGGTGGGCCCGGGATCTTTGTGCCTACATGCGGAACTATTGGGGCTCCATGTACCTAAATAAGTACGCCTGGGGTGGTGAGTACCCTAAGCCTGATTTCGCTTTTCAAGACCATATCTGTTGCAGCCACGCCAAATGGTATCAGCACGTGGCCGAGTATGAAGGCATCCCCTTCTATTGCATCGATGTGAGCGTCGGCCCCTACAGCGAACTGAGCGAGAACAGGCTTGACTATGTTGTAGCCCAGATGCATGAGGCCATCGAATGGCTGGAGAAGGCCACCGGCCGGACCTACGATGATGAGAAGTTGATCGAGGCGGTCTACAACGAATGCCGCTCCACCTCCACTTGGGCCGAGATCTGTACCTTGAACAGAGCGATCCCTGCTCCCCTCGATGAGAAGACCATGTACTCCCTATATGTCTTGGGCACCTTGGAGAAGCACGCTAAAGAGGTGGCCGATTTCTACGAGGAGTTGAGGGATGAAGTGAAGGACCGGGTGGAGAAGGGGATCGCTGCCTTGGCCACGGAGAGGTGCAGGCTCATCAGCGATACCCAGCCGCCTTGGGGGTTCCTCCGGGTTTTCAGATACTTAGAGAAGTTCGGGGCCCTCTCCATCGGTTCGCTATACACCTTCGGCCTCATCGGCATGTGGGAGGTAAAGGAGGATGGAACCTGGGGACCCAGGACCACCCCGCAGGAGAAGGGGATAGAGATCAAGAGTAGGGACCAGGCCCTCCGCATCCTGGCCGACTGGACCCTGAGCAGGCCCGAATGGCAACATTTCTACTTCCCCCAGTTGAAGAGCGAGATGATGATCCGCATCGTGAAGGAATGGAGCGTGGATGGGGTTATGCTCCACTACAACCGGGGTTGCGAGGGGTTAAGCCTGGGCATAGCGGAGAATAGGTTGGCCCTTCTGGAAACCGGGATCCCGGTGATGACCTTTGAGGGCAACATGGGCGACGAGAGGGAGTTCGACGAGACCCGCACTATGGCTCGCATAGACGCCTTCATGGAGAGCCTGGGGTTGGAGAGGTTGGAGGAGTAACCGGACTGACTCGTGATCTCGAAGGGGAGAATGGCTGAGATCACAAGCCCAAGAGTGGCGCTTCTCAAGATGGAGATGGACGAGGCCTGGGAGGAACTCCAAGGGATCTTGGATGGACTAACCGAGGAGGAGTTCAACTGGAAGCCAGCCAAGGATGTTTGGCATCTCAAGCGCGTTGGGGAGCGGTGGACTCTCGATTATGCCAAGCCTGCACCTGTTCCCCCGCCCGTGGCCACTATCGCCTGGCGGATCGGCCATATCGCCACCTGTAAGGTGATGTACGTGGAGTATGCGTTCGGGGAGGGGAAACTCACCTGGGATGATCTTGAAGTTCCACCCACTGTAACGGGCATGCTGGAATATCTGCGAGAAAGCCATGCCCCTCTTCGGGCGGCGCTGGAGGGGCTGACCGATGAGGATCTTCAAGAGATGCGCCATACCAATTGGGGTGAACTATGGCCCACGGAGAAGATATTCTGGACCATGATCTATCACGATGCCCATCACGGAGCCCAGATAGCCACTTTGAGAGAACTGTATAGGGTGTTGGTGAGGGGGGAATAGTATGAAAATGGGCCTCTCTATCCTGCCGTCGCTGTGGAGTCGACTAGACCTTTGCCCCAACCCTTGAAGAGTCTGGAAGGGGGGCAAAGTTAAAATACCTGCTTCGATTTGGTGCGAGGTTATTCTGAGGAGGTTGGAATGATAACCGCCGGGATAGATATGGGAGCCAAGACCATCAAGGTGGTCATTTTGAACGATGGCCAAGTGGCATCGAAAAGCATACTCTCAGGGGGGCTCGATACTAGACACTCCGCCGAGCAGGCGTTCGATGAGGCTCTCAAGAGCGCAAACCTGTCTTTCGATGAGATCGAGCATATCACCGCTACCGGCGCTGGTAGGCGAGGGGCTCCCTTGGCCCATGACGAGGTCACGGAGGTGGGGGCCGATGCCAAGGCAGCGACTTTCCTTTTCCCTGCCGCCAGGACGGTGATCGATGTAGGTGCCGAGGAGGGGCGGGGGATAAGGTGTGACGGCAACGGCAAAGTGGTGGATTTCGTCATCAACGAGAAATGTGCTGCTGGGGCCGGCGCTTTCACCGAAGCGATGGCCAGAGCCCTGGAGTTGAAACTGGAAGAGATGGGGGAACTATCCCTCCAATCCACGAAAGCCGTCCCCATGAACGCTCAGTGCACCGTCTTCGCTGAATCTGAGGTAGTCTCCCTGGTCCACGCTAA
>JBHIDN010000178.1:0-4171 GCA_046760125.1 Anaerolineae bacterium | reverse complement strand
AAGTAGGTTGAGTATAGATAGTGACCGTGGGCTGCTTTTCCCCTCCACCGAATACGCCTCTGGACACGATCCCTCTCCTCATCGAATCCCAAACTAGTTCCCCAGGCGTGACATCGTCATATGAACGAGCCCTGAATTGGCACTACCGGGGGTTCTGGAGCAAGGGATAGCCCTGCTCTTCCCAAGCGATCATGCCGCCGTCCAAATTCAAAATATTGGAATATCCCCATTGGACTAGGGTCTCGGCGGCAGTAGCACTCATGGCACCGCTGCGGCAGTAGACCACTATTTTCGCGCTTCTGCTGGGGGGAAGCTGGCTAGCGTTTTCTTCGATAGCGTTGAAGGGGATGAAGAGATCGGTCTGGGCTATCTCCCCTTGATAGGGGAGATGAACGTTGATGAGCAAGAAATCCTTCTCCTCTAGCATGCGACTCAACTCCTGGGCTGGGATGTCGGTGTATCCCGGAGCGGCTGGCGCTGCTTCTTGTCCGCCACAGGCAACAAGGGTTACCGTCACCAGTAAGAGTAGCAGAAGGATACTTCCCCGAGCGACGTTATTCATCTTTGCTCCTCTTTTATTTTTTGCGGAGGGGATCTCACTCCACAATTAACTTGCCCCGCACCATACCCATCTGGCAGGCGAACTCATACTCTCCTGGCTCCTCCGGGGTGAACTCGATGGGAACGGTCTCCCCCGTGGGCAACTTGGCGCTCTTATTGAAGTCCGGCAGAAGCACCATCTCCGTGCAGGATGCCGTCTCCTGGCGGTTAAAGTTGAGGCGTACCGGCATGCCTGCCTTAACGACGATGACATCAGGGTTGTAGCCACCCTTGACTACTATTAGCGCCTCCTGTACTCCCTCAGCGGCCACCGCTCGAGCGCCGCCCTTGGGCGCGAAGAAGAAGTACCATATCACCAGGCCAGATAAGGCCATCCCTCCCGTTGTGACCATGATTCTAGCCAAGTCCATCGCTAGACCTCCTTCACCTTGAAACCCCGCAGACGTAGGGCGTTTGATACCACGGTTACACTGCTCATGGCCATGGCTGCCGAGGCGATAATCGGTGAGAGCAATACCCCAGTGAAGGGATAGAGCACTCCCGCGGCGATGGGCACGCCGAGGGTGTTATAGATAAACGAACCGAAGAGGTTCTGCTTGATGTTGCGCATGGTGGCTTTGGAGAGTTGGATGGCCGTGACTACGCCGCGCAGCCTACCTTTGATCAGGGTGATATCCGAGGCTTCGATAGCCACATCGGTGCCCGTGCCGATGGCGATGCCCACATCGGCCTGTGCCAAAGCGGGAGCATCGTTGATGCCGTCGCCCACCATGGCCACGATCTTCCCTTCGGCTTGCAACATCCGGACCTGATGGGCCTTCTCTTCGGGGAGCACCTCGGCCAGGACCCGATCGATCCCCACTTGGCCAGCGATGGCCTGGGCTGTGCGCTCGTTGTCGCCCGTGAGCATCACCACTTCCAAGCCCAACTTCTTGAGGGTCCCTATCGCCTGGGTGGAATCTTCCTTGATGGTATCGGCCACGGCCACAACGCCCGCCGCCTTGCCATCTACGGCTACGTACATCGCTGTCTTGCCTTGATCGAAGAGTTCCTGGGCCTTAGCCTCCAGCCCATTAAGGGCGACCCCCTCCCTTTGCATCAGTTTGAGGTTGCCGGCCCAAACGGAGTGACCTTCGACTTCGGCCTTTATCCCCTGGCCTGGCACAGCCTCAAAGCCGGAAGGATCCGCCAACTCCAGGCCTCGGCTCCTGGCGCCCTCGACTATGGCCTCCCCTAAGGGGTGTTCGCTTCCCCGCTCGGCGCTGGCCACCAGGCGCAGAAGATCCTTTTCTTTCCACCTCGCTTCGCCCGCGAGCACCACATCGGTCAGGGAAGGCTGTCCCACAGTGATGGTGCCTGTTTTATCTAGCACGATGGTGTCGAGTTTATGGGCTGTTTCCAGCGCCTCGCTAGACTTGACCAGGATGCCGTTCTCGGCTCCCTTGCCGGTGCCTACCATGATGGAGGTGGGGGTAGCCAGGCCCAAAGCGCAAGGGCAGGCGATGATGAGCACCGTGACGAAGGTGACCAGGGCGTAGGTTAGGTGCGGCTCGGGACCGAAATCGAACCAGACCACGAAACTTAAGATGGCGATCACTATGACGGTAGGGACAAAGTAGGAGGAGATGAGATCAGCAAGCCGCTGGATGGGGGCTTTCGTACCTTGTGCTTCTTGCACCAGTCTTATGATCTGTGCCAGGGCTGTGTCCTTGCCTACCTTAGTGGCCATGAATTTGAAGGCCCCGGTCTTATTGATAGTGGCCCCGATCACCTCATCTCCAGGCCCCTTCCCCACGGGGATAGGCTCCCCGGTGATCATCGACTCGTCCACCGCCGAGGTGCCCTCCATCACCTCCCCATCGACCGGGATCTTCTCCCCGGGCCGCACCAGCACCACATCCCCCACCAACACCTCATCGACCGGGATGTCTATCTCTTCCCCATGGCGAATCACCCGCGCTGTTTTCGCCTGCAACCCCATGAGCCTCCTGATCGCTTCGTTAGTTTGACCTTTGGCCCGCGCCTCCAACACCTGGCCCATGAGGATCAAGGCGACTATGATGGCTGTGGTGTCAAAGTAGACGTTGCGGAGCCCCGTGGGGAACAAGCCAGGGAGGAAGGTAGCCACAGCGCTGTAGGCGTAGGCGGCACCGGTGCCCACGGCGATCAAAGTGTTCATATCCGCGGCACGGTGTCTGAAGGCGGACCAGGCCCCGGTAAAGAAACGGGACCCGGACCAGAAGAGCACAGGAGAGGTGAGGAGCAATTGCAGGAGCCAGTTGATCTGTTTAGGAACCGTCCTCAGCAAGGGAACGTACTCGGCGAAAGCCAGAATCAGCACCACCGCGGCCAGGGCCCCAGCCACGACGAAGCGACGGAATAGGTCCCGATACTCACGCTGTCTCGCCTCGCGTTCCGCGTCCAGAGGCTCCTCGCTAGGAGCGGAGGTCGCCGTGTAACCTGTGGACTCTATGGCCGCCTTTAACCCCTCTATGGTTGCCATAGTGGGAAGATATTCGATGTAGGCCTCCTGGGCGCCGACGTTAACTGAGGCCTCAAGCACACCGGGAGTACCCTTCAGCGCCTCCTCGATGAAGGTGACACAAGAGGCGCAGCGCATATCCTTGATCCCCAGGCGTAAGGTGGCGCCGCCGGAGTGATACCCTGCCTTCTTGATGGCCTCAGTGAGATCGATGAGGGTGGCCTCTTCTGGGTCGTACTCGATGAAGGCTTTGGCCGTAGCGAAGTTGACCGTGGCCTTGTACACACCTGGAACCTCCTGCAGTGCCCTTTGAATGGTGGTCACACAAGTTGCACAGTCCAAGTTAGTTATGGGGATCTCTGCCCGCACCCGTTCTGGGGTAATGCGCGGCACACCGGTGGTGATGGAGGCCGGTGCAGTCTTCATCTTTAGAGGCACTTCTAGGTACTCTTCTGGCGCCATATCGAAACGACGAGCGCAACCTTCTGAGCAGAAATAGTAGGTCTTCCCCGCCAATTCTCGCTTGGCGACCGCCTTCTCAGGCTCAACTTCCATTCCGCACACCGGATCCTTGATCATCTGGTTACCTCCTCTGAAGAACAAAGGAACCCCGCAACTCCCTGCTCCAAAGATCGTTTTGGCCTGCAGCAGGTGATCGCGTTTCCGGTTCCGAGGGGCTGGCACACCCTTCACCTCCCGGGCCCTTTCGAGGCCTTGCTCGCGTTCGCTCTATCATACCACCTGCAGACCTTGCTGCCAAGAGCAGATCGCCCCTCTCCATCATGCGCCAAATGGACTATCGCTTTTCTCTATCGATATAGGCGAAATGGCCTGTTCGTGAGCCTTCAAACCCGAATGGCTATCGTCAAAGACATGGCCACGAGCAGCGCAAGGCGTAGTTCTCCTAGATAGACACACCGCCCCCACGGGGATGATGCGGCTTCGAAAGCGCTAACCACCCACCCCTCTAAGAGCCCCCTCATATAACCACTCCTCCCTTGAGACGGGATGCCCTCTTAAACACCCTGGTTCTGCTAGAACAAGCGGTCACGATCTCTTGGCCCAAGCACCCATGCCCTTGTCAGGGCCTAAAAGGCGTGTTATACTAGGGTATCTTTTGGAGGCGTG
>JBHIDN010000177.1:0-4192 GCA_046760125.1 Anaerolineae bacterium | reverse complement strand
TGTATCCTCCCTCTCAGCGAGAGCATGAGGGTGGAGCGGGGGTTAGGGCTGCGCCATCGGGCGGCGGTGGGGATCACGGAGCAGAGCGACGCTTTGGCTATCGTGGTCTCGGAGGAGACGGGGATCATATCCCTGGTGCGGCATGGGAGGATGATCCGTCATCTAGATGACGCGCGCCTGCGGAAGGTTCTGCAGGCTTTCTACAGGCTCCAGCCGACGGAGAAACCCCGCTGGTTCTCCCGGCAGGAGAGGGGGTAAGATGAGGCGCTCTCTTCTCACCGACCTGAGTTCGGCGCTCATAGCCCTCATTTTGGCCCTCACCATCTGGGTAGTGGCCATGAGGGAGCAAAACCCCATAGTTCAGGATCGCTTTCCCCAAGGGATCCCCATCGAGGTGGTCAATAAAGGGGAGGATCTACTGATCTTGGGGGGTTTCGAAGAGGAGGTGACCCTTGTGGTTCGAGCCCCCCAGAAAGTGTGGAGCGATCTGGAGGCAGAGAACTTTTACGCTTACGTCGATCTAGCCGATTTGGGGGTAGGAACCCACGAGGTGCCGGTAGAGGTTCGGCATCCAGAGACGGTACGGGTGATAGAAAAGTCGCCCGATGTGGTATCTATCACTTTAGATAAGGTGGCCCAAAAGTGGCTTAGAGTGGGGGTGAACATCTTGGGAGACGTACCGGTAGGGTATCAATACGGGGTTCCGGTAGTCACCCCTTCGCAGGTGGCGGTGAGCGGGCCTCAGAGTTTGGTGG
This sequence comes from Anaerolineae bacterium, assembly GCA_046760125.1. Taxonomy (GTDB): domain Bacteria; phylum Chloroflexota; class Anaerolineae; order UBA7937; family UBA7937; genus UBA7937. The sequence goes on along the minus strand of JBHIDN010000177.1, from coordinate 3,437 downwards.
ATCAGGTGGAGGCGGTGGTGATCGATCTACAACTTCGGGGGGAGAAGGCTACCATGGAGAAGGCTTTTGAGCCCTGGCCCCAGAACAAGATAGGGGGTACCGTTTCCGGGGTGGAGATCAGCCCTTCTCAGGTGATGGTGCAATTGCCCATAGAACAGGAGTCGGGCTACCGGGATGTCTCGGTGAAAGTGATCACCCAGGGAACGGTGGCCTCTGGCTATTGGATCAGTGATATCAGGGTAAACCCCTCTACGGTGACCGTCTATGGGGATCCTCAACGGGTAAGCGAACTTTTGGGCTTCTTGGAAACGGAGCCGGTGGATGTGGAGGGTGCCAATACCAACCTGACCCGTTCGGTGGCCCTGGTCCTCCCGGAGGATATATCTCTTTTGGGGGTGGGGAGGGTCTTGGTTCGCATCTCTGTCTCTCCTGTCTTGGGAGGCCAGACGATCCGGGTCTCGCCGACCCTTCAGGGGTTGGCTCCTGGGTTAGGGGCCACTGTGTCGCCAGAGACGGTGGAGGTTATCCTCGCTGGCCCCCTGGCCGATCTCTCGGCTCTCCAGGTGGGGGATGTGCAGGTACTCTTGGATCTCTTCGATTTAGGGCCAGGCACATATAAGATCTCGCCTCAGGTAGTGAAACCGGATTCCTTGGAAGTGCAGAGCATCGTCCCCGATCAGTTGGAGGTGGTGATAACCGAGTCATGAAGCCCCTAGTGGCCATAGTGGGGCGGCCGAATGTAGGGAAATCGACCCTCTTCAATCGCTTGGTGGAGGAGCCGCGGGCTATAGTGGAGGATCTGCCAGGAACCACCCGCGATCGCCTCTACGCTGACGCTCAATGGGGAGGAGTGGCCTTTACCCTCATCGATACGGGAGGGCTCGTCCTTTGGACCGAGGATGAGTTAACTATGCAGGTGAGGAGGCAGGTGGAGTTGGCTATGGCCGAGGCGGAGGCGATCCTCTTCATGGTGGATGTGACGGAAGGGCTCACCATCGGTGATGAGGAGATCGCGGAACTGTTGAGAGTCTCCCAGAAGCCGCTCCTCTTGGTGGTCAATAAGGCGGATAACGAGGCTCGACGGTTAGCGGCTACGGAGTTCTATAGCCTGGGCCTGGGGGAGCCGTATCCCATCTCCGCTCTCCATGGTACGGGAACGGGAGACCTTTTAGATGCCCTGGTGGCCTCCTTTCCTCCCAGGGAAGAGGTCGAGGAGGCGGAAGGGGTACGGGTAGCCATTGTGGGGCGTCCCAATGTGGGCAAGTCCTCCCTCCTCAACGCCCTTTTGGGCTGGGAGCGGGCCATAGTGAGCGAAAGCCCGGGGACCACGAGGGATGCTATCGATACCCAGATAAGTTGGGATAGTCAACTGGTGACCCTCATCGACACCGCAGGGATTCGGCGTCGGGGACGAGTGCAGAGGGGGGTGGAGCAGTATAGCGTGTTGCGGGCTCTGCGGGCCATACAGAGGGCCCATGTGGTGCTTTTGCTCCTCGATGCCCCGGAGGGGGTGACAGCCCAGGATACCCATATCGCTGGCTACGCCATGGAGGAGGCGAGGGGCATTGTGCTCGTGGTCAACAAGTGGGACCTGATGAAAGAGGCCGACGTATCCGAGTACGCAAAGGGGGTTCGTCAAGCCTTCAGGTTCATCCCCTACGCTCCTCTTCTTTTCGTATCCGCACTGACGGGCCGAAGGGTGGGCACGGTTCTGGAGACGGCGCTTAGGGTCTACCAAGAGAGGCTTCGTAGGGTCCCCACCAGCGGCCTCAACAGGTTGCTGCGGGAGGCGGTGGCTAGCCACTCCCCTCCTTCGAAGAGGGGGAAGAGGTTGAGGTTCTACTATGCGACTCAGGCAGAGGTGGATCCCCCCACCTTCGTCTTCTTCGTCAACGACCCGAAGTTGGTCCACTTCTCCTATCGCCGGTACCTGGAGAACCGATTGCGGGAGGGGTTCGGCTTCGAGGGGACGCCTTTGCGATTGCATTTTCGACGGCGAAGCGAGGAACGCTTCGCGTAGTGCACAGAGTGGAGGTTATCATGGTGACCCAGGAGCAGGTCAGGGAGGCGTTGCGAGAGGTGTATGATCCCGAGATCCCGGTGAACGTGGTGGATTTGGGGCTCATCTATGAGGTGAAGATAGAGGGCGGCAGGGTAGAGGTGGATATGACCATGACCGCTCGGGGTTGCCCCATGCACGCCTATATCGCCGAGCAGACGCGGAAGAGGTTGCTAAAGATAGAGGGGGTGGAGGAGGCGGAGGTCAACATAGTCTGGGAGCCGCCTTGGAACCCCACCATGATCTCCGAGGAGGCGAGGAAGAGGCTGGGTTTGGGCTGAGGTTGAAATGGGAGGGGACCCTTCCGTGTGTCAGGGCAGGCTGACGCCACCTAACACAACTCAGGGATATCGTGAAATGGGTCAAGGAGACGACGGGTGAGTACTAAAGCCCAGGCAAAGAAAGACAAGATTATTTCGGACCTAGTTGAAACACGAAGGAAAATCCTCGACGCGGCATCTTCACTGTCTCCAGCGGAACAAGATGAAACCTTTCTTGGCGTTTGGTCCGTAAAAGACCTGCTGGCCCACCTTGTGGGATGGGATTTCACCAATCTGGAGGCCGCAAGAGAGATCCTCGCTGGCAAGACTCCCAATTTCTACTCCTATCATGACCGTGATTGGAAGACCTACAATGCTCGCTTGGTCGCAGAGTACAAAAGGGACGATTTTGCCGATCTTCTCTCGTCAGTGGAGGATTCCCACCAAAGGCTCATAGATTTTCTCAAGACCGTTCCCGCCGAAGAGTTTGACAAAGATAGAGGAGTGCGCTTCAAAGGGTACAAGGTCACGATAGCGCGTCTCCTTCAAGTGGAAATCGACGACGAGAAAACCCATCTCGCACAGGTCGAGGAGTTTAGGGACAGAAGCAACCCCCAGGGGTAAGAAGTCGCAGCGCGATCCATCGACAGATGAAGTTAGATAAGTTCGCCCCTTTGCTCATGGTTTTGGCCTTCCTTTTGAACCTGCTGGTCTGCTTCTTGGACCCTACTGAATTCAGAGGGACGAGGGCACTGGGGCAGGTCGTTTTTCTCATGGGCTGCTTGCTGATGGTCTACGTTGCCTACTACCTACGGAGCGGCTTCCTCGGGGAGGTGGAGCCGAACCTCGATCACCTCGTCACAAAAGGGCCCTATCGCTGGTGTAGACACCCTCTCTATCTCAGTTTCATGCTCATCGTTTTGGGGATCGATCTCATGTTCGGCAGCCCTATGGGGGTCCTGGCCACTCTGTTTCTGGCCTTACCGAGTGCTATCTATCGGGCCTGGCTGGAAGAAAGGGCCTTGGCCGACCGTTTCGGCCAGGAGTGGGAAGCCTATAAGGAGAGAACGAGGTTCTAGTGAGTAGGACAGGTTTCCATACCTGCCCTATTCAGATCG
>JBHIDN010000176.1:0-4224 GCA_046760125.1 Anaerolineae bacterium | reverse complement strand
CGGCCTATATAGACTCTGTCTCCGGTGTTAGTAAAGAGATAGTACTCCTCCACTGTCAGGGCCCCGGGCTCGAAACTGACGATGAGATGATCGAGGGCCACTTCTATAGCCTCGTCGCTCTTTGTGGTCTCATAGACGGTGAGCAAAAAGGGTTCAGATATCTGCCCTAAGGTTTCGGCCCCGCTACCGTAGGTGATCCCCTCGTACTCTACCAGAAGCCAATAACTCGTCCCCTCCTCGAAAGTGAGGTCTGGGAAACGGAACCGACCCTCTTCGTCGGTTACACTATTGAGGCTGGTCTCCTCACCTCCTTCGTCAACGAGGTAGAGGGTCACCGTCAACCCGGCCACGCTATCCCTAGGGGCCCCTTGGGTCCCGTTTACAACCTGTCCCTCCAAGACCCCTTGGGCGCTCACCACAGGCGTCAGAGCGAAAAGAAAAAGGAGGACCACCAACGCCCTCTTCAGGGGGAATCTACCCCTTTGAGAGTTCCTGGCCGCATCGAGCACAGAACTTATCTCCCTCCTCATAGGGGGCACCGCAACGGTCACAAACCGAAAGCGAGGAACCACAGGCGGGGCAGAAGTTAGCCTCCGGTCTGAGGGTCGCTCCGCAACAGGAGCAGGCTATACTCTTCCGAGCCCGGATCTTGGCTACCTCGGCCTCGATCTCCGCTTCCCGCTCGTCTAGCCTTTTCAGGATAGAGATGGCCTTGCCTTTATACCGCTGGCTCAGATCCTGATAGTCGGCTTCCGAGAGTTTGTCCATGGCTCGGTCGAATTCCAGATCCTTAAGGGCCAGATAGGTGGCCTGCTTTTCCCAGAGAAGCCCCTCCAACTCCCCCTTCCCCACCGAAACCGGCTCTCCTTCTGAGCGTTGAAAAAGAGGATATACCACGAAACCCGCTGCAAGGATGGTCATAACTGCCGCCAAAATTATCATAAATCCAACTCCTTCAACTCTCGCTCCACACGGGCCTCATACTCATCGGAGTATTCTGGCTGAGGAGCCTCCGCCTCGACCACCCATCTCCTCATGAGAACGGCTACCCCTCCACCTCCAAGGGCCAAGAGAATAAAGGGAAGAACCCAGGCGGTGAGGTTAAAGCCTTGTTTAGGAGGGGCGGCCAAAACCCTTTCGCCGTATAGATCGACAAAGTAACGAACGATCTGGAGAGATGATTGGCCTTGATCTAGCCTTTCTCGGATCACCCCACGCATCTCTTCAGCGGTGGCACATTCACAGGAATTCAACAGCATGGTGCAGCCGCAGGGACAGATAAGGTTCTCCCCTATGGTCCCTTGGGCTGCCACTGGCGGCAGAGGGTATAAGGCCCAAAGGACCAGCACAAAGGCTACAATCCTAAGCCTCACTGGCTACCACCTCTCTCGCAAACCGGGGAGCCCAGATCCTCTCCTCCCTGGGGTCAGGCCAGACAGCGATGACCGTCCCACCGATGAGCACCATCCCCCCCACCCATATCCAAGCCACTAGAGGGTTTATGATCACCTTGAAAGTGGCAGAGCCATCCTCACTAACCCCCGCTAAGATGAGGTATAGATCCTCCTTCAGAGTGGTGCGTATATCCACCTCTGTGGTGGGCTCCTGAGCGTTCCGGTAGAAAGCCCGCTCTGGCGTCATGGTGCCCAGGAGGCGATCGCCTTGATATAGTTCGAGGTTCGCCGCCAGAACCATCCGACTCCGAGTAGCGTACTGGCTGAGACCTTGGAACTCCAGGGAGTAACCCTTCAGGCTAACCCTCTCACCGGGGTTGAGATGGGCCTCTGTCTCCGCCTTATAGAGGGTCGAGCCGACGACGCCGATGGTCAAAAGAACCACTCCCAGATGCACGATGTACCCCCCATAGCGGCGTCGATTCCTCCGCAGGAGGTTTATCAAGGCCAAGAAGTAGTTCTCACCGTATAGCCTGCGCCGCGCTCGCAAGCCCCGATAGAATTCCGATAGTATGGTGACCATAACGAACGCACAGACAGTGAAGGAGAGAAGGGCGTACCACTCCCTCACCCCCGAAAGGAAAAGGAGCCCGGCAACCACGAGGCTGACGACCAGGGGATACGAGAAATTCCGTAGCAGGTTCTCTTTCGAGGCTCGCCGCCAACTGATGAGGGGACAGATGCCCACCAAAAGGACGAGGGTCAGGAAGATAGGGCCGTTCACTTGGTTGTAGAAGGGTGCGCCTACGGTGATCTTGTTTCCGGTTACCGCCTCGGAAACCATGGGAAAGATGGTTCCCCAGAAGGTGGCGAAGGCGGCTCCCAGAAGGATAAGGTTATTCAAGAGGAAGGTCGACTCCCGAGAGAGCAGCGAATCCAGCGTGTTTTCGCTCCGCAGACTTGGCAAGCGGTCGAAAAGGAGGAAAAGGAAAGCCACGGTCACTAAGCCCAAGAAAGCCAAAAAATAGGGGCCCAGGGTGGAGACCCCGAAGGAGTGTACCGACTCGACGATGCCGCTGCGGGTGATAAAGGTACCAAAGATGGAGAGGAGGAAGGTCAAGGCTACAAGCGCTAGGTTCCAAACCTTAAGCATCCCCCTCCGTTCCTGGATCATAGCCGAGTGGAGAAAGGCGGTCCCGGTCAGCCAGGGCAAAAGTGAGGCGTTCTCCACCGGGTCCCAGGCCCAATAGCCGCCCCAACCCAACTCCACGTAGGCCCACTGGGCTCCCAGCCCGATACCGATGGAGAGGAAAAGCCAAGATAAAAGGGTCCAGCGGCGAGTGGTACGAATCCAGACCTCATCGAGACGGCCGGTGAAGAGAGCGGCCATAGCGAAGGCAAAGGGCACAGCGAACCCCACATAACCCAGATAGGTTGCGGGAGGGTGGAAAATCATCCCTGGATTCTGCAAAAGGGGGTTCATACCCTGCCCATCGGAAGGCACGAAATCGAGACGGTGGAAGGGGTTAGTGGTCATGGTCATCAGCACTAAGAAGAAGATCTCGATGCCCATGAGTATGGAGATGACATAGGGCAGAAGTTCCTGGTCTCGTCGATTTTGGAGTACGACGATGACGCTGAAGAGGGCTAGAAGCCAAGCCCAAAGGAGCAGCGATCCCGCCTGTCCGGCCCAGAAAGCGGAGAGGGCATAGAAAAGGGGAAGATCCAGACTGGTATAACTAGCCACGTATTCCACCTGGAAGTCGTGGGTGACCAAGGCGTAGACGAGGGCCAAGGCGGCCACAGTAAGGAGCCCTCCTACAGCATAGACACCATTCCTGGCACTGGCCAGAAATTGGGGGTAGTTGGACCGCTTGCCCCAGAAGGCAGCCAAGGCCGCATAGACAGAGATCACCAAAGCAAGAAGAAGAGCCAGATATCCTAGATCGATCACCTCTATTCAACCTCCGATAGGTTCTAACCGCCTCTCTCTAGAGAGGCTCTCCAGGACAACGAAAGGCCTCACCCCGATCTAGCGGAGAGAGGCACCCATCACCTCCCGCTACAGACGCCCCCCATGAGCGTCCTTAATTATCTCTCCACTCCCCTGCTGTGTCAAATCTGCTTTTCGAACATCTCATCGGCCGTGATTATCGCTTGGGCGATCTCCCCCATCTTCCTGTTCTCATCTTGGCTACGCTGTTGCAACCGGCGGAAAGCCTCCTCCTCGCCCAGGTTGAGGCGGCGCATAAGGATGCCTTTGGCCCTCTCCACCAATTTCCTGGTCTCCAGGGCCTCTCTGAGGTTTTCGACTTCCGCTTGGAGAGCCCGAAACTCCTTGAAACGAGCGATGGCTAAGGCGATAGCGGGCACCAGATCCTCCTCGCCTACAGGCTTCAAAAGGTAACCGAACACCCCAGCCTCTATCGCCCTCTGGGCCAACTCCTCCTCTCCGTAGCCCGTGAGGAGGATAATGGGAATAGGCTCCTCTTCCATGATCTTTTGGGAAGCCTCGATGCCATCCATATCCGGCATCTTGATATCCAAGATGGCCAGATCTGGCTTCATCTCCTGAGCGAGAGCCACGGCCTCGCTCCCCGTAGTTCCCTCAGCCACCACCTGATGCCCCAGGCTTTCCAATTTGGATTTCAATCCCATGAGGGAGATACTCTCATCGTCAGCCAAGAGTACCCGCAGACTCTCCACCCTTTCCTCCTACTTGGCGAACCTCACGGTGGCCCTTACCCCTTCTTCGCTCGTCAGATCGAACTTTCCCCTAAGATCGCCCTCCACCAAAGCCCTAACTATCTGCAGACCCATTCCCGAGGAG
>JBHIDN010000175.1:0-4274 GCA_046760125.1 Anaerolineae bacterium | reverse complement strand
CCGACCAAGACCGCCGCCTATCTTACTACGATGAGAGGCTGCGGGATATGATAGTAAAGAGCGTGGCTCTGAAGGCTGTCTGGCAGATTCGGAACCTCAAGCCTTTTTGCCAACGGGTGATCATCTTCATAGATGAGCCGGGGCTTCTGGCCTTCGGCTCCTCGACCTTCACCGCTATCAGCCGCCAGGATGTGCTATCGGATCTGAACCAGGTAGCCAGCGCCATCCATGCTGAAGGGGCTTTGGCGGGGGTCCATTGCGAGGCCAACACCGACTGGTCGATACTTTTGGAGGCGGAGGTGGAGATAGTGGACTTCGACGCCTACGACCACTTCCAGGTGATGACCCTTTACCCTGAGGAGTTAGCGGCCTTCTTGGAGAAGGGAGGCATCTTGGGCTGGGGGATAGTGCCCACGCTGGACTTGAAGGCGACAGCCACCGAGACGGTGGAGAGCCTAGAGACCAAGTTCGAGGAACAGGTGGCCGAGTTAGAGAGGCGGGGGCACGAGCGGGAGGCCCTCCTCTCCCAGACGCTCCTCACCCCCAGTTGCGGCATGGGGACTTTGAGCGAGGAGTTAGCGGAGCGGGCCTTAGGGCTGCTCAAGGAGTTGTCCGGGAGGCTGCGGGGCAAAAGGTGAAAAGGCCCTTCGGCTTCGCTCAGGATAAATGAGTGGCAACAAAAAATACCCTCCCATCAAGCGAACGAGGCGGGGCATTTACCCCGCCTTTTTTGCCACGTCGCACGAACAGGCGTTCTAATTATGGCGGGGAAAGGAAGTTTGTCAAGGGGCAACAACTGTGGATCGCGTCACCTTTGCTCAGGATTTTCTGGGAGCATCTGTCATTGCGTTCAGGACCCAAGGGCAGCATCCGAAGGAAAGGGAGTGTTCACTTCCTGTGTGTCTGGGCTGGTCAAACAATACCCGGATACCACATCAGGGTTTGGTGAGCAGTCTCTTACCCCTCAAAATCCTGAATCTTCTCTACGCTACTCCTTGACGGCAAGGTAAGGCGGTGGTATTATCTCTCCATGTAATTCGAGAGGGAAGATAGTTGGGAAAAATCGATAGATCTTTCAAGCGACGATTGATGAAAGAGCCCGAGGCGAAGGTTCGGCTCATCGTGCGCACCAGAGACGAACCTAAGGCCTACCGTTCTCTCCTGGCTAGGAGGGGGATCAAGGTGAAACGAGAACTGGGTCTCATCAAGGCTCTAGCCATCGAATGCGAGGCTTCCTCTGCCCTAGCCCTCCTGCGAGAGGGGTGGGTCGTTTCCCTGGAAGAGGATAGAGAGGTGCGGGCCCTAACCTAGCCCTATCCCTTATATGAAGGGTGTTATGGAGAAGATCGCTCATTCTTTGCTCCGAGATATGAGAACTAAACCCGCGGATGCCCAGATCCCGGTCATCGTCAAATATGGGAAGTTCCGCAAGCGCCCTCTGGAGACTCTTCTGGCCGGCATGCGTCCCTCTCGCACCTTCCGGATCATCCCCGCGGCGGCCCTCACCACCACGCCGAAGGTTATCGAGAGTTTGAGCCGCGATCCAGATGTAGAGAGGATATGGCCAGATCTCCCCGTCCGCGTCTGCCTCGACGTGTCGGTCCCTCTCATCGGTGCGCCCCGGGTGTGGGAGGCGGGCTATACGGGGAAGGGGGTAAAAATAGCCATCTTGGACACGGGGATAGACCCCTATCACGCCGACTTCGTGGGGCGGATCGTGGCTACGGCCGATTTCACCGGCGAAGGGCCACAAGACCGGGATGGTCACGGTACCCATGTGGCAGGGATAGCCGCCGGTAGCGGACGCGCTTCAAAGGGCAGATACCGCGGCCTAGCGCCGGAGGCCAGCCTCTATATCGCCAAGGTCCTAGGCCCGGAAGGGGCCGGCTTGATGAGCGATGTGATGGCCGGCATCGAGTGGGCCGTAGAGCAAGAGGTAGACATCATCAACCTCTCCTTGGGAGGCGACCCCCCCTGCGATGGCACCGATGCCCTCTCCGCGACCTGTGACGTGGCGGTGGAGCTGGGATACGTGGTCTGCGTAGCGGCCGGGAACGGAGGGCCGGCGCCCTATACCATCGGCCCCCCAGGGTGCGCCAAGCAAGTGATCACCGTAGGGGCTTCCACCGACCAGGATGAGGTGGCCGATTTCTCCTCCCGAGGCCCTACCGCCGACGGGCGGATCAAGCCGGATATCCTTCTCCCCGGCGTGAGCATCATCTCCTGCCGGGCCAAGGATACCTCTTTGGGCACCCCGGTGAACGAAAATTATACCGAACTCTCGGGAAGCAGCATGGCCACCCCCCACGCCTCAGGGATAGCGGCTCTCATCCTGCAAGCGAAGCCGGAGTTGACCCCCGCCCAATTGAAGGCCCTTCTCATGGAGACCGCCCTAGATTTAGGGCTCCCGCCAAACGACCAAGGGGCAGGCCGGGCCGATGCTTACGCCGCTTACTTAGAAGAACTGACCCCGGTTACGCCCTCTCCGGGGGGAGAGGGTTGCCTTCTTCGCCTCCTGGGCTTATAGAAGAGGCCTCTACCGATGCCCATAGATGATGTGATTCATAACTATGTAGAAAGTAGGCAGAGTGCTTAGGGCTAGGCAGAGGGTAGGGGTTTCACTCAGCCGCGATCTGGGGCTCTTTGATGTCACCATGATCGGCGTGGGAGCCATGATCGGGGCGGGCATCTTTGTTTTGACCGGCATCGCCGCGGGTGAGGCCGGGCCGGGCCTCCTCCTGGCTTTTCTCCTCAACGGGCTGATTACCCTTCTCACCGCCGCTGCCTACGCTGAATTAGGCTCCTCTTTCCCCCAAGCGGGCGGGGGATACGTTTGGATTAGGGAAGGTCTTTCCAGCATCTTTGGGTTTCTGAGCGGCTGGATGGACTGGTTCGCCCACTCTTTGGCCTGTAGCCTCTATGCGCTAGGTTTCGGGACCTACGCTGCCCGTCTCCTCTCCTTGGGAGGCTTCTCCCTCCTCGGCCTTTCCGAGCCCCAGGCTGCTATACTCCTAGCCGTATGTATGGCTCTTCTCTTCAGTTACATAAACTACCTGGGGGCCTCGGAGACGGGCGCGGTGGGTAATATCGTCACTTTGGCTAAGATAGCGATCCTGGCGGTTTTCGTGCTCTTCGGTCTCCGCGCTATGACCAATCAAAACTGGCAAGGACATTTTTACCCCTTCTTGCCCCGCGGCTTAGGGGGCATCTTCGGGGCTATGGGGTTGACCGCCATCGCTTTCCAGGGGTATGAGATCGTGGCCCAATCGGGGGAAGAGGTTAAAGACCCCAAGCGTAACATCCCCCGCGCCACCTTCCTCTCTGTGGCTATCGTCGTCTTCGTCTATCTGGCCGTAGCCTTCGTAGCCTTGGGGGCCATCGACTCCGGGGATCTCCCCACCTGGCTATACTTGGGAGAGCACGCAGAGGTGGCGCTGGTGGAAGCGGCAAAGCAGTTGCTACCTGGAGGGGCGGCGGTGATAATCATCGGGGGGCTGATGTCCACCATGTCCGCCCTCAACGCCACCATCTACTCCTCCTCCCGGGTCTCCTTCGCCATGGGGCGAGACCGCAACTTGCCATCCTTCTTCGCCCAGGTTCACTCTAAGCACAGAACCCCTCAATGGGCCATCGCCGCCTCTACAGGCTTGGTGATATTGATGGTGACCACCTTGCCCATAAAAGATGTGGCCAGCGCAGCCGATATCATGTTCCTCCTCCTCTTCATGATGGTTAATGTGACTCTTATTAGCCTTCGCAAGAAGAGGCCGGACCTCGATCGAGGCTACAAAGTTCCTTGGCTCCCCTTTGTCCCTCTGGCCGCCATAGGTAGCCAGATATTCCTGGCCATCTATCTCTTCCGGCTGAGCCCTATCGCCTGGTACACCACCCTCCTTTGGATAGGGGGAGGGCTCCTCTTCTACTACGCCTACGCCTCCCGCACCGAGGCCATGGAGGAACTATTCGAGATCATCCACGAGGAGGTAGTAGCGGTAAAGGAGTATTCGGTCCTCATCCCCGTCGCCGATGAGCACCAGGCCCACATGCTGAGCATCCTAGGAAGCGCCATCGCTAAAGACCAGGACGGAGAACTCTTTGCCCTCCATGTAGTAAGGGTGCCTTTGCAACTCTCCCTCTCCGAGGGTCGCCATTTCTTGCGTGAAGGGAAACCCCTCTTAGAGGAAGTTATAAGACACGCCAAAGAGGTGGATGTCCCGGTTCATACCATGATACGCATGGGGCATGATGTAGGGAAGGCGATCATCGATACCGCC
>JBHIDN010000174.1:0-4281 GCA_046760125.1 Anaerolineae bacterium | reverse complement strand
TCCTCCTTTAATTGTTTAAGGAGGTCTAATATCTGGGCCTCAACGATGACATCTAGCGAAGTGGTGGGCTCATCGGCAATGACCAGTTCCGAGTTGAGGATGAGAGCCAGGGCGATCATGACCCGCTGTCTCATGCCTCCGGAGAGCTGATGGGGGTAATCCTCCAGCCGAGAGGGGTCTATCCCTAAACTGTCTAGCATCCCCTCCGCCCTCTTCCAGGCCTCCGTTCTCTTAATCCCCTGATCATGGGTGATGATGGTCTCCACGATGTGATCGCCGATCCGCTGGAGGGGGTCGAGGCAGGTCATGGGATCCTGAAAGATCATAGAGATCCTGCTCCCCCTGACCCTCCTCATCTCCTCTTCGTCTTTCTTCAGCAGATCCTCGCCAGCGAAAATAATATCTCCCCCCACGATCTTGCCCGGTGGAGGGACAAGCCTCAAGATGGAGAAACCTAACGTAGATTTACCGCATCCGGATTCCCCCACCAACCCCAAGGTCTCTCCCCTCTCCATCTCGAACCCCACCCTGTCCACCGCTTTCACCACCCCAGCCCGAGTAGTGTAGCGAACCTCTAGATCCTGGATACGCAAAAGAGTCTCGGCCATGCCTCCTATCTCTCCGTGAGGCGGGGGTTCAAGATCTCATTCAAACCCTCGCCTAACATGCTAAACCCCAGAGCCACCAAGGCTATCATCATCCCTGGGAAGGTGATAATCCACCAATAGCCTCCCGGTAGATATGCTTTGCCCCGGCTAAGATCATACCCCCAGTCTGGCAGGGAGGGATCGATCCCTAGACCTAGGAAGCTCAACCCGGCCTCGGTGAGGATGGCATCGGCGATATTAACCGAGAAGACGACCACCACCGAAGGGATGACGTTGGGGAAGACATATAGGCGTAATATAGTGACCGCCCTGGCCCCCAGGCTTCTAGCGGCTTCCACGTAGAGTTCCTCTTTCACCGATAGGACCTGCCCCCTAACCATTCTAAAGTAGGTAGGGATATAGACCACCGCTATGGCGATAGACATATTTATCACCCCGGGACCCAGCATGGCAGCCATGGCTATGGCCAAGATGAGTCCTGGGAAGGCGTAGATACTATCCATGATAAGGGATAGCACCCTATCTACCTTCCCCCCCAGGAAGCCAGAGAGAAGGCCCAGGGGGATGCCAACCGCTGCCGAAAAGGCGGAAGAGAGGAGAGCAACCGTCATCACCACTTTGGCCCCATATATGATGCGGCTGAAAACGTCGCGTCCTAAATTATCGGTCCCCATCAGATGCTGCCTACTGGGGCTGGAGAAGGGGATGCCAACACTTTTTTCGGGATCGTAGGGAGCCATCCCGGGGTAGAAGGCCGAGAGAAGGCTGATAGTGATGATGGCAAAGACTATGAGGCCTCCCACCATGGTCATATACCCTTCGACCCCATACCATCTGGCGGCCGCTAGGAACCGCCCCAAAAAACCCACCCTCTCAGGAACAAGCGCTCTCTCCATTTGGCCACCTCTTAGTATCGGATACGGGGATCAAGCCTAGCGTAGATGATATCCACTATCAGGCTAACAGCCATCACCAGCAAGGCAAAGAATACCACTCCCCCTTGAATAGATGGGAAGTCGCGATAGGAGATCCTATCGACGAGGAAACGTCCCATCCCCGGCCAGGAGAAGGTGGTCTCGGTGAGGACCGCTCCTGCCAAAAGCAGGGCGAATTGCAAACCTATCATGGTAAGGATGGGGATGAAGGCGTTCTTCAAAGCGTGTTTGTAGACCACAACCCTCTCCGGCAGCCCTCGAGCCCTGGCAGCGGTTATGAAATCTTGCTGGAGGACATCCAGCATGTTCCCTCTAGTCAGACGAGTGAAAATGCCAGAGAGGTACAAACCAAGGGTGAGGGAGGGGAGGATCAGATGCTTGATAGCGCTGATGAGGCTGGCTTGGTTGCCGGTTAATATGCTATCCAGGACGAAGAGTCCGGTGATGGTCTTAGGAGCCATCCGGATGTCTATCCGTCCATAGACGGGGAGCCAACCCAGATGTACCCCGAAGATCAGTTGTAACATCAACCCTAACCAGAATACCGGCAAGGCATAAATGACGATGCTATAGATCCTGAGGCCGTAGTCGGCCACGCTCCTCCTCTTCTGGGCCGCGTAGGCTCCGCTGAAGACGCCGATGAGCGCGGTGATGATTATGGAAAAGATAGAGAGTTCCAGGGTGGCGGGGAATTTCGCCTTAAGGTCGCCCATCACCGATCTGCCCCGCACGGGGGCGATAGAGGTGCCCAGATCGAGACGAAGCAAACTGAATAGGTAGTTAAAATATTGGGCATCGAAGATGTTCGTCCTTATCTTGAGTTCGGCTACGGGGGCCCAGCCCTCTATCTCCCTCCCGGGTATCTCTACTCGCACCCATCGTTGATCATCGATGGTGATCTCCTCCAAGACCTTCACCCCAGCGCTGACCCGGCGAAGCCAATCTAACCTCTGGGAAGAGATCAAACCCTCGAAGTCCCGACCCGAGGCGAGCCGTACCCAGTCGCCCTCGGGGGTAGTGACCCTGTCGGTGATGGATAACTTCTTGCCCTCCTCTAATATGAACACCGGAGCCTCATCGCTTTTGGGGCCATCACGCAAGACCACGCTTGAGGAAAGGGCCTCTGCCCAACTCCCCCGGAAGTTCAGGAAGAGAGGCTTGTCTAACCCCAGGTCATGTCTTATCTCTTGGACATACTCTGGGGCCGATCCGGGCCGAATGGTAGCCCGTACCGGGTCACCCGGCATGATCCTCAATATGATAAAGACTAGGGTGACTAAGATGAGGATCATCGGTATAGTTAAGGAGATGCGGGTTATTATGTAAGCCCGTAAAGATGTCATCTCTCATACCCCTTCTACTGCAATCCATCTCCGATATAGATCATAGTAGATTTTGCAGTGACACAAAAAGGATAACCCATCTTGAGAGACAACGCAAGTTAACCGAAAGCCCCATTATGAAGGCAGAAAAAGGGGTCTTGGCGGTTAATGCTCCGCCAAAACCCCCTTCTCAGTTTACGACGGTGCTACTTGGTACCGCTCGCTACTTGGAGAGCAAGAAGTAAGGGAAGAGCATGTAGGGAGCCAGCGTGACACCGGTGACATTCTTCTGGGTGACCACGTAGAGCGAACCTTGGGTGAAGGGGATGGTGGGGACCTCCGTGGTCCAGAGCTCCTGGATCTCCTTATAGAGAGCCTCTCGCTTGGCCATATCGGTCTCCGTCTGCGCTTCCTCTAGGAGCGCATCCATCTCTTCGCTGGCGTAGAAGATTCCCAGGTCATCAGCGGCCTCGGAGTGCGCGAACGGCCAGAGGTAGTTATCCGGGTCGAGGTAGTCGGGATACCAACCCAAGAGGAAGACGGGCATGGTACCGGGGCCGAAGTAATCGGTGTAGGTGGCCCACTCGGCGCTCTGGAGGTTGACCTGGATCATCCCGGTCTCCTCCAGGTCGCCCTTCAGCAGGGTTGCCACATCGGCCTCCGTATCCCCATAGTGGGTGGGAGTCCACCAGAGGTCCATGACCAAGGGGTTATCCTCACTGAAACCGGCCTCGGTCAGGAGTCCTCTGGCCTTATCCAGGTCGCGCTTAGGGAAGGCGTCGATGTGGCTGACCATCCCCATGGGCACCATGCTGTAGAGGGGCTGGTGCGTCCCCAGGAAGACTGTCTCTGCGATGTCATCCCGGTCGATGGCTAGAGAGAGGGCCTGCTTCACCCTCACATCGTCGAAAGGCGGGGTGGTGGCGTTGATGCAGATGTATCGGATGTATGCTCCCGGACCCTCGATGATGTTGAGGTCTGGATTCGCCGCCAGGTCTATGTAGTCCGTTGGCAGCAGGGTCTTCCAGGCCACATCTATCTCCCCATTCTCCAGGGCCAGCCTCATGGTGGTGGCATCGGCGAAGTAGCGCACGATGATGGTAGGCCACTTGGGTGGATCGCCATAATAGTCGGGGTTGGCCTCCAACTCCATCTCCACGTCCCTCTCCCACCTGACGATCTTGTAGGGGCCATGTCCGCCACAAGTGCTATCGCTATCGAAAGCATCCTCGGAGTAGCAGTTGGGGCTGACGGGGAACCAGGGGGTAACCGCCGTCAGGTAGGGGAAGAAGCCAACTGGGTTCTGGAGTACGATCTTGACGGTGAGGTCGTCGACAACCTCCACGTGGTCGAGAAAGGCAGAGACCAGCCAGTTGGGGTCACCCTCCAGCCTCACCACCCGGTCCAGGGACCACT
>JBHIDN010000173.1:0-4294 GCA_046760125.1 Anaerolineae bacterium | reverse complement strand
AAGATCCAGCCCAACCTCGAGAGTTGGCCAGATATATATGCCAAGCCTCATCTTGATAGGTACAGCGGATGGTGGCCACGATGCGAGGGTCAAAAGAGAGGGCCGTCTCTTCCACTTTCTTGGCCAGGGTGATCTTCTCTTCAGTGGGAACGGTGACCAGTGCCGGATCGTAAAGGGCCAAATCCTCCCCTTCTATGGGTTGGGGTTGGGGCAAAGAGCGGTGCTCGTCGGGGTCGGCGCTCTCGGCCAGGGCGAGAGCGCCTCTCCAACTCTCCTCGATCCCTTGAGGGCTCAAGTCGGAGGTATAAGCGTAGCCCATACGACCTTCTTTGATGACCCGTACTCCCAGCCCCCTGGGGCTGGCCTGGGATAGTTGTTCCACCTGGCCCTTGTTGACCCGGACCATGGTCGTCTGGCCAGCCATGATGAGCGCTTCTGCCTCGACCCCTTTCTTTGAGACCTGCTCAACTATCTCCTGGGCCAATTTTAGATAGTCCATCGCTTCTTCACCAGCCTGCTCGCCGGACAAGGCTACTCTGTGCCTCCCACGATCATCTTGGGGATACGAAGGGTGGGTTGGCCCACGCCTGCAGGCACCATTTGCCCCTTTCCACAGCGGCCGAACCCTTTGTCCATCTCGAAATCACTCCCTACCATGTCGATCTCGCTTAAGATAGCAGGGCCGTTTCCCACCAGATTGGCCCCCCGGATGGGGGCGGTGATTTTGCCATCCTCTATAAGATACCCCTCGGTGACGCTGAAAACGAAGTCGCCCTTAGCCACATCCGCTTGGCCTCCACCCAACCGTTTGACGTAGAGCCCTCTCTTGACCGAGCCTATTATCTCTTTCGGATCGCTATCGCCGCGAGCGATGAAGGTGTTGGTCATGCGAGGGAGGGGAAGATATCTAAATGACTCGCGGCGCCCGTTCCCTGTGGAGCGTGCTTTCGCTTTCCTAGCCTCTGCCAAGTCCCACATATAGCCCTTGAGACCCCCTTGATCGATGAGGATGGTGGGCTGGGAAGGGGTGCCGTCGTCATCGAAGCGGAAGGAGCCTCGTCGAGCGGGAAGAGTGCTGTCGTCTATGAGGGTGATGAGGGAGGAGGCTACCTTCTCACCCACGCGACCAGTGAAGACGGAGGAGCCTTGATTTATGTAGTCCGCCTCCAGAGCGTGGCCGCAGGCCTCGTGGAATAGGACCCCGCCCCAGGCGTTGCTCATCACCACCGGCATCTCTCCCGCCGGCGCAGGACGGGCATCCAGCATCCTCACCGCCGACTGGGCTAACTCTTGGGCCTCTGCCAAGGGATCGATTCTGTCGAAAACCTCTAAACCTGACTGAGCCCCGATCCCGGACTGGGTGGTTTGGATGACGTCTTTATCCTGAGCCACGACCGCTATCCGTATCTCGACCATATTCCGGTCGTCCTCTGCCCAGAGCCCCTGGGAGTTATAGATCCAGACCTGTTGTCGGTATTCCAGGTAGCCGGCCTGGACTTGTGTCACCCGAGGGTCGTAGCCCCGGGCTACTTCATCGATCCGATGGAGGAGTTTGGCCTTCTCGCTCTCGGAGAGGCTATCAAAGGGCTTCTCTATGGGGAACTCTAGGGGGCTTGAAGAGCGGGTGAAATCCAAAACCCGAGTGCTGGTTGAGCCTTTTGCTGCTGAGGCGGCGGCTCTAGCGGCTCTCAGCAGGCTTTGGGTGGCCAGGTCGTCGGTGTAGGCGTAGGCCGCGGTATCTCCGTAGAAGACCCGGATGCCGGCCCCTCGGTCGGCTCCACGGACGGCGCGCTCTATTTGGGACTCCTCTAATGTCAGGCTGAGGGAGGTCCTATCCTCCAGATAGATCTCCGCTAGATCCCCGCCGTTTCGTAGGGCTTCATCGAGTATCCGTCGGGCGGTATCTGGATCGAGCATCTCGTCCTCCCACTTTAATGCCCGTGACAGGAGAAGGAACAGCCTCTCTCATCTGGTCCCTCCCATAGAGAGGCGGTGACACTGTAGATTACCCCAAAGATGACGAATAGGGAAAGGAGAACCATCAGAGGGAGGGCCTTAGTTACCGTTTCTCTAATCCAGGATGGTTGCACTTTGCCTCGCCTGATAGGGTTGGCGGACGCCTCGGTCAAAGGGTCGAGGGCTTCCCTAGAGCTCGGGCCATGGCGGCGATATGTTGTGGCATGGAGCCGCAGCAGGCGCCGATGATCCTCACCCCCAGTTCGGCGTACCGGAGGGCGTAGTGGGCCATAACCTCCGGGGTGGCGTCATACTGGGTGCGTCCCTGGAGGAGACGGGGAAGGCCGGCGTTGGGCTGGGCCACGAGAATGGCCTCTGGACAGGCCTCCTTCATCTCCTCCATCACTTTCTCCACCTCTTGAGGGCCGGTGCCACAGTTGGCCCCTATCGCCTCTACCCCCCAACTATTGAGGGTCTCGGCTGCCTTCTGGGGGCTGACCCCCATGACGGTGTGTAACTTGGTGTCGAAGGTCATGGTGCAGACCAGGGGCAGATCGGTGCTTTCCCGCGCCCCGTTTATGGCCGCTTCCACCTCCTTGAGGTCGGCCATGGTCTCGATGGTGAGAAGATCGGCCCCGCCATCGGCTAACCCTTTGGCCTGCTCAGCGAAAGTCTCTCTCGCCTCCTGGAAGGTGAGGGTCCCCAGAGGAGGGAAGAACTCCCCCGTGGGGCCCATGGAGCCGGCTACTAGGGCTGCACTCCCTGCCGCCTCCCTAGCCAGTTCCGCTGCTCTGCGGCTGAGCTCGTAGACCTTATCCTCCAAGCCGTACTTAGCCAGCCTTATGCGATTGGCGCCGAAACTGTTGGTCAGGATCATCTCCGAGCCGGCATCTATGTATCCGCGGTGCACGGCCAGCACCTTCTCCGGCCGGGTGAGGTTCCACTCCTCGGGAGCATGCCCCTTTTCCAACCCTGTGGCCTGGAGCATGGTCCCCATGGCCCCATCGCCCAAGATTATCTCGCCACTAGCCAACCTATCTAGGAACCCCATCCTTCTTCCTCTACCCTCTGGTCTTTCCGCCAGCGATTATACCATGCTCAGGGTTCCGCTACAAGAAGGACCTTTATCAACCTTAATTGCTCCCTGCTGCCGAATGACATATAATGGGTCTAAAATGGCCCAGGAGGTTCCCTATGCCACCGGAAGTTATCACTGCTGATTTCTTCACCAACCAGCATCGGGTCAGGGGGCGGATCTTCACCGGTGACCGACGGCTCACCGATGTCCTCAATGACCAGTTATACTCCTCCCTGGAACTCTCGGAGGTGGAGGTGGCGCGGGTGATCGAGCCGGAGAAGGTGGTCTATACCTACCCCTCCGCGGTGCTCATGAAAGAGGCTATCGCTTTGGTCATAATTCCGGGCGAGAGGCGCAACGGCGCCGAGGGTCGCATCTTCAAATTCATAGAGAAGAGACCCTACGAAGTGGTCCTCACCGTTCCTCCCTATGAGATCTCGGGGGTATTGCATCTTAGGGGCACGGGGGATCTGCGGATGCTTCTGGTGAGGGAGGTGGGTCACTTCGTGCCCATGACCCAGGCCCAGGCGGTCTTCACCCTCTTTCCCAAGGTGAAGTTCTTCGGGGAGGTGGCCATCGTAAACAAGGCGCTGTTGGAGGTGGTGGGGGCGCTGGAGACTCCGGATACCCCGGATACGATCTTTGACGGGAGGACCGGTGCGGGCTGAAGTTGCTTCCCCGGGCCTGGTACACCTTGGGGCAGGCTGCCAATCAAAACGTAGAGGAGGCCCTCGCTTGTCCTACTTGGCCTGTCATCCCTAGCCTGCCCCCGGCCTGGTACCACGACCGGCTCAAGATGGGCCGACCGATATCGATCGGCCTTTTTGATATAGCCAAAACGGGGAAATGGTGCTAAGATAAGAGGGAGTGATAAGAGCGTTTGCAAAGGGCAACTTCCATGTCCACCCCCATGCGGAAGCAGTATCTAGAGATCAAGAAGCGGTATCCAGATGCTATCGTCTTCTTCCGGCTGGGCGACTTCTACGAGACCTTCGATGAGGACGCAAAGACGGTCTCTCGGATATGCGATATCGTCCTCACGTCTCGGCCGGTCTCTAAGGGTAAGCGGGTGCCTATGGCTGGGGTGCCCCACCACGCCGCCGATGGGTACATCGCCAAACTCATCGGAGCCGGGCACAAAGTAGCCATCGTGGAACAGGTGTCAGACGAGCCCCAGCAGGGGCTGATGCTCCGCGATGTGGTGCGGGTAGTCACTCCGGGGACGGTGGTGGAGCCCACGCTCTTGGAGGAGAAGCGGAA